>JBBRQR010000144.1:0-7385 GCA_038226115.1 Sphingomonadales bacterium
CCCCTCCCCTCCCCGTTAACCCCAATCGTTAACAAACCCCGTGCACCGACTCGCTCCGCACCGTGACCACGCCGCGAATGCGGATGTCCACGACCGCGGGACGCAACTCGCTGTAAATGAATGCGAAATTCGGGTACGTGCGTGTTAGACGCCGAGGTGAGGTTCATTGTCCGAAGCCACGACGAAAGCCGAATTATCCGCTAAAACTTCAGCCTCGACGAATTGAAATCCTCTGTGCGCCGACGTGCGGGTTCTGGCTCGGGCAAGTCGAGGGTGCGGCACAGGTCGGACAGGGACATAATGTCGTTGGCGCGTTCCGCCCCGCCCGTCTTTCCGAGCCATTTCTTGAGAAGATCGTCGACTGTCATCCGGCCATTCCGAGCGCGGTTGACGCCGCCGACGCGAGAGGCTTGAACAGCAGGCCAGAAGGAGCCGCCGGTGTTTCAGAAAATCCTTATCGCCAATCGCGGCGAGATCGCGTGTCGCGTCATTCGTTCGGCGAAGGCGATGGGGATTGCGACGGTGGCGGTGTATTCCGATGCCGACGCGGGGGCATTGCACGTTGCGATGGCCGACGAGGCGGTGCGGTTGGGGCCGCCGCCTGCCGCCGAAAGCTATCTGCTCGGCGATGCCATCGTTGCGGCGTGCGTCGCGACGGGTGCGCAGGCGGTGCATCCGGGGTACGGCTTCCTGAGCGAGCGAGCGTGGTTTGCCGAGGCGTTGGCAGCGAAGGGCATCGCCTTTATCGGGCCACCGGCGGCGGCGATCGCGGCGATGGGCGACAAGATCGAATCGAAGAAGCTGGCGAAGGCGGCGGGCGTCTCGGTCGTGCCAGGATTCGTCGGTGAGATCGACGATACCGACCACGCTGTCCGCATCGCTGGTGAAATCGGCTATCCGGTGATGATGAAGGCGTCGGCGGGCGGCGGCGGCAAGGGGATGCGGCTGGCGTGGAATGAGGCCGACGTCCGCGACGGCTTCGAGGCGACCAAGCGCGAGGGGCTGGCGAGCTTTGGCGACGACCGCGTATTCATCGAGAAGTTCATCGAACAGCCGCGCCACATCGAAATTCAGGTCCTCGGCGACCAGCACGGCAACATCGTTTACTTGAACGAGCGCGACTGCTCGATCCAGCGGCGGCACCAGAAGGTCGTCGAGGAGGCCCCCTCCCCGTTCGTCACGCCCGAAATGCGCCGGGCGATGGGCGAGCAGGCGGTCGCGCTCGCACGCGGCGTCGGCTACACGAGCGCGGGCACGGTCGAGTTCATCGCCGGGGCCGATCGCAGCTTCTATTTTCTCGAAATGAATACCCGCCTCCAGGTCGAGCATCCGGTGACCGAAGCGATCACCGGAGTCGATCTGGTCGAGGCGATGATCCGCGTCGCGGCGGGCGAACCGCTCGGGTTTACGCAGGCCGACGTTCGCCTCGACGGCCACGCGATCGAAACGCGCATCTATGCCGAGGATCCGTATCGCGGTTTCCTGCCGAGCATCGGACGGTTGCGGACGTATCGCCCGCCCGAAACCTACGGCGTCCGCGTCGACACCGGCGTCGTCGAAGGCAGCGAAATCAGCCGCTTCTACGACCCGATGATCGCCAAGCTGATCACCCACGGTAAGACCCGCGCCGACGCCATGGCCAAGCAGAGCGAGGCACTCGACCGTTATCTGGTACGCGGCATCGGCCACAATATCGACTTTCTGGCGGCGGTGATGGCGCATCCGCGCTTCGTTGCGGGCGACAACGTGACGACGGCGTTCATCGCCGAGGAATATCCCGACGGGTTTCACGGTGCCCCCGCAAACGACGCAGGCACCACCGCGATGATCGCCGCCGCCGCCGTGATGAACGCGGTCGAGGTCGAGCGCGCGCAGTTGATCGACGGTCAGCTTGGCGGTCACGGCGCGGTATTCGGCGAGGCGTGGGTCGTCGAAATCGACGGAAACCGGGTCCCGGTCGAGGTATTGGCGACGGGCGATGCCTTCGAACTGCTCATCAACGACCGGGAAATCCGTGTCACGACCGAATGGCGCGTCGGCGAGCCGCTGTTCGTCGCCGATGTCGATGGAACCGAGATCGCCGTCGCGGTCGACCGGCGCGCCGTCGGCTACCGGCTGACCCATGGCGGACGGCACGCCGACGGTCGCGTCCTGACGCCGCGCGCGGCGGAGCTGGCCGGGCACATGCTCGTCAAGGTCCCGCCCGACCTGTCACGCTTCGTCCTGTCGCCGATGCCGGGTCTGCTCGTGTCGCTGCTGGTTGCCCCCGGTGACCGCGTCGAAGCGGGTCAGGCGGTGGCGACGATCGAGGCGATGAAGATGGAAAACATCCTGCGCGCCGAGAAAAGCGCGACGGTGAAGGAAGTGCGCGCGGCGGTGGGGGATTCGCTCGCGGTCGACGCGGTGATCGTCGAATTTGCGTGAGACGCGCGCGGCGGGGTAATTATATCGCGCCCTCATGCCGCAACAGCCATTCCTTGCGTTCCACGCCCCCGGCGTACCCCGTCAGCTTGCCGTTCGCGCCGATAACGCGGTGGCACGGGACGACGATGCCGATGGGGTTCGCGCCGTTCGCCAGACCGACCGCACGCGCCGCGCCGGGCTTGCCGAGCGTGGCGGCCAGCGCGCCGTAGCCGGTCGTGGTGCCTACCGGGATCGCGCGCAAGGCGGCCCAGACCGAGCGCTGGAAATCGCTGCCGCCGATTGCCACCGGGAGCGCGTCGAGCGCGGTCAGGTCGCCGGCGAAATAGGCGTCGAGCGCGGCGGCAATGGACTGGGGTAGCGGCCCATCGGTCAGCGTTACCGTCCCGTAATGGCGCGCAAGCAGCGTCCGCATTCGCGCCTCGAAATCGGCGAAGTCGAGCGCGCGCAGGGTGTCGCCGTCGGTGACGATGAGAAGTTCAGCTTCAGGGGCGGCATAGCGCGACAGGGTCAGGTGCATCGTGGTTCCTTGTCTGACGCGGGCGCGTCGGGCCGCAGGGGTTTCGCCGTGGACGGCGCGATAGAGTTCGTTGAAGCGGCGGACGCTGCCGAAGCCGCTCGCGAGCGCGATCTCGGCCATCGGCAGGCGGCCTTCGTCGATCAGTACGTTGGCGGCGGCGAGGCGCTTCGCCTGCGCGACCGCGACCGGCGGCGCGCCGAGGTGCTTGCCGAACAACCGCCGCACCTGCCGCTCGCCGAGACCGAGCCGGTCGCCGAGGGCGTCGACCCCCGCCTTGACGCCGAAACTGTCGTCCAAACCGCCCGCGTCGATCAGGTCGAGCGCGCGGCGGACGCTGGCGGCGGTTCCGGTCCACGCCGCGCTGCCGGGGGCGGCATCGGGGCGGCATCGCTTGCACGCGCGGTAACCGGCGGCGACCGCCTCAGCGGCGGTGGCGACGAAGGTGACGTTTCTGGCGAACGGCGTCCGCGCCGGGCACACCGGGCGGCAGAAGATGCCGGTCGTGCGGACGCAGACGAAGAACTTGCCGTCGGCCATGGGATCGCGGACGGTGATCGCGGCGTAGCAGGCGATGGGGTCTAGCGTTGTCATGGTACGGCCCTAGGCGGGTCCGACGCCGCCGTCTGGCGGTTTTCGGACGTTGCCGTCGCTGCGGCGGGCTAGCGGCTGTCCGCGCTGCGCTTGCCGAGGACGAGGAGCAACGCCGGTAGCAGCATAACGATCAGCACCGCGCCGACCCCGAGGCCGAAGATGATCGCGGTCGCCAGCGGCTTTTGCAGCCCCGAGCCGCGGCCAATGCCAAGCGCGAGTGGCAGCAGCGTCAGGATCGCGATGAGGGCCGACATCAGGATCGGGCGTAGGCGGGCACGACCGGCGGCGAGCAGCGACGAAATGGTGATGGCCGCGCCGGTTTCG
The DNA here is from genome assembly GCA_038226115.1 of Sphingomonadales bacterium. GTDB lineage: Bacteria > Pseudomonadota > Alphaproteobacteria > Sphingomonadales > Sphingomonadaceae > Polymorphobacter_B. The sequence goes on from JBBRQR010000144.1 coordinate 3,857, forward strand.
AACTCGGCGAGGAAGAAGATGGCGAGCTCGGTCAACATACCGACGACCATCGTCAGCCCCATCAGCGCCGAAATATCGAGTTCGATCCCGGTCAGCCACAAGCCGCCAAGAACGGCGCACGCCGACAGCAGGACGGTGGCGATGACCGCGACGGTAAACACCCAGCGTTCGAACAGGAAGGTCAGCAACAGCGCCGCCAGCAGCAACGCCGCCGCAAACACCCCGGCGAGGTCGGTGAACGACTTCTGCTGCTGTTCGTACAAGCCACCATATTCGACGCGGACCGAGGCGGGCAGGTTGAGTGCCGCGACCTTGGCCTGAACCGCCTTGACCGCGCTGCCGAGATCGCGGTTTTCGAGGCGCGCCGTCACCGGAATGAACGGGGCAAGGTTTTCGCGCGTGATCTGACGCTGACCGGCGACGATACCGACGTGCGCAATCTGACCCAGCGCGACCGTCCGGCCATCGGCGGCGCGCAGCGGGAGGGCGGCGAGGACGTCGGTCCGCTGCCGCTGATCGCGCGGCAGGCGGACCCGGACGTCGATCACGTCTTCGCCAACGCGGACCTGGGTGGCGATGCTGCCCTCGATCTCGGCGGTGACCTGTTTCGCCACCGCGTCGGGGTCGAGCCCGGCGAGCGATGCCGCACCGCGATCGACATCGATCGTGACCGCGTCACCGGCGACGCGCAGCCCGTTATTGACCTCGACGACGCCGGGGATCGCGGCGATGCCGGCGGCGACCTTTTCCGCGACACCGACCAGCTGCTCGGCGTCGTCGCCGAATAATTTGACCTCGATCGGTTGCGGCACCGCCGTCAGGTCGCCGATCAGGTCTTCCATCAGTTGCGCGGTTTCGATGTGCAGCCCCGGCACCTGCGCGGCAATCTTGGCGGCGACCTCGCTCATCACCGCCTCGATATTGCGACGGCTGCCGGTCTTGAGCCGAATGAACATGTCGCCTTCGTCGGGCTCGGTCAGCCCGCCGCCAAGCTGGACGCCGGTGCGGCGCGAATAGCTGCTGACTTCCGGTGTCGCGCGGACGATCGCCTCGACCTGGCGGAGCAGACGGTCGGTGTCGCTCAGCGCCGCGCCGGGCTTGGCCTTATAGTCGAGGATGAAGCCGCCCTCGTCCATCTTCGGCATGAAGCCCGACTGGACGTGCAGCCATGAAAACGCACCGACACCCGCGAGGACGAGGGCCGCGACGGCAACGAATAATCCCGGTCGCCGGAGCAGGCGCGCGGTGACCGACGCATAGTGGCGGGTGATCCCGCCGGTGAACCGTTCGGCGCGCTCGGCGGCTTCGGCATCCTTGATCGTTAGCCAGCCGTCGGCGATGAGCGGCAGCGCATAGCGTGCGTAGACGAGGCTGACGCCGAGCGCCGCGACCATCGTCACCGCCAGCGCCTTGAAGAATCCGCCGGTGACGCCGCTGATAAATGCCAGCGGCAGGAAGACGACGATCGTCGCGAGGGTCGAGCCGAACAGCGGGCGCGCCATCTCCTGCGCGGCGGCGAGCATCGACGGTCGCTCGGTTTCGGCGCGCCCATCGGGGCCGTGCGCTTCCTGCAATCGCCGCACCAGATGTTCGAGCATGACAACCGCGTCGTCGACGACAAGGCCGACCGCCGCTGCCATCCCGCCGAGCGTCATCATGTTGAAGCTCATGCCAAAGGCGAGGAGCGCGAGACACGTCGCGGCGAGAACGGCGGGCAACAAACTGGCGGTGATGACCATGAGCCGCCAGCTGCGGAGAAAGGCGAATAGGACCAGCCCGGCGAGCACCGCGCCAAGCAGGATCGAATCGCGCACCGACGTCGCGGCGTCGCTGACGAGTTCGGACTGATCATAGAATGGGCTGACCTTGACGTCGGTCGGCAATCCGGCGCCCCGCAATTTCGCCTGAACGGCGGCGACGATGGCGATGGCGTCGGCGGTCGGCGTCTGGCGGACGTTGATGAGAACGGCGTCGGTGCCATTCGCGGTCACGCGGGTGTACACCGGGGCGGGGGCGCGGCGGACGGTCGCCACCTGCCCCAGCGTGACGACGCCAGCGCCGCCCGAGGTTCCGGCCTTGACCGGAACGGCGGCGATGTCGGCCTCGCTGACGAGGCGATTTTCGACCAGCGACAGATACAGGCGGTGGCGGTCTTCTATCCGCCCGACTGCCGTGACGCTGTTCGACGCGGCCAATGCCGTCGCGAGGTCGGCGCTGGTCAGGCCGAGCGCGCGGAGGCGGGCGGGATCGGCCTCGACCTCGATCTCGGGCGTCCCGCCGCCAAGAACGTCGACCCCGGCCACACCCGGCACCGTCGACAGCAACGGGCGCAGCTTGAGCCGGGCAATTCGCTGCAATTCGGTCCGGCTGCGCTGCGTCGACGTCAGCGACAGGCCATAGACCGGAAAGATCGTCGGGTCCGAGCGGCGAACGCTGAACCGCGTGCCCGGCGGCAGATCGGGCAGGATCGTCGCCAGTGCGCCCTGCGTCGCCTGCGTCGCGGCGACCATATCGTCACCCCATGCAAAGGTAATCGCGACTTCGGCCGTGCCCCGGCTGGTGGTCGAACGGATCTGGGTGACACCAGGAATTTGACGCAGCGAGATTTCCGCTGGGCGCGTAACCGACGCCGCCATCTGGCCAATATCGCGGTCACCGGCATCGATCGCGACGACGACGCGCGGATAATCGATGCGCGGGAACAGCGTCACCGGCAGCTTCGTCGCGGCGATCAGCCCGGCCAGCGTGACGAGCGCGACGAGTAGCCAGATCGACCGTGCGTGACGGCGCAGGGGCGGATCAGCGGCGGATAGCGGCGTCATTTGGCCGTTTCCCGAACCTTCATCCCGTCGATGAGCGCGGTGCCGCCCGTGACGACGATACGTTCGCCCGCCGCGATGCCGCTCGTGACGACGACGCTGTCGCCGCTCGAATTGCCCGGCACGACGTCGCGCGACTTGGCGATCCCCGCCTTGACGACGAAGACATAGCTGCGACCGCCGTCGTCGAGCAGCGCCGCATAGGGGACGACGACCCCGCTGACCGCGCCGCCGCCGACGGCGATTTCGGCGCGCAACGCTTCGCCCGGTCCGACGCGGCTGCCGCTCGTCAGGCGCGCGAACACCGACGCCAGCCGCGTCGTCGCGTCGACCTGCGGGTCGACACCGGCAACGATCGCCGGGATCGCGACACTGCTGCCCGGCCGCGTCACGCGGAGCGGCTGACCGGCGCGGATCTGGCCCGCGAGCGCAGGGTCGATGCCGAAACGTGCGCGAACCTCACCGTGCGTCGCCAACGTCGCCACCGCGACCCCTGCCGCAACGATGTCGCCCGGTCGCGCGGTCAGCGCCTGGACCGTCCCCGCAGCAGGGGCCCGCAGCGTCAGCGACGCCGTCCGCTGCGCCACTGCCGACTGGGTCGCCGCCGCCGCCGCTGCCGCCGTTCGCGCCGTCTCGACATCGGCATCGCTCATCAGCCCGTCGGCACGCAGCCGCTTGGCGCGGGCGAGCACGAGGCTGGCCGCATTGGC
>JBBRQR010000145.1:0-7338 GCA_038226115.1 Sphingomonadales bacterium
CCTTCGACCCAGCGACTGTCAGGCGGACCCAACCTTCGGACACACAATATTCATCGACGTTGGTCCGCTCGACGCCCTTGAAGCGGATGCCGATGCCGCGCCCCAAGTGCGCCTCATCGTAATGCGGGCTCGACGGATTGTTCGACAGGCGGTCGGGGGGCGTGTCGGTGACGGCGACTGCTGCTTCGGTGTCGGCGTCATCGGGGACGGGAGCGTCGGTGGTTGGTTCGGTCATGGCGGCCTTCGTGCGGGAAAGGGATGACGCGGCGTGATAGCCACTCGCGCGGCGATGCGCTACCGTCACGCCATGGCCGAAGATTTCGTTCGTCACAAACAGGCGTGGACCAGCGACGAGGTCGCCAAGCTGCGCCGCTTCGCCGAAAAGGGCATGGCCGTCCGCGCGATCGCCAAGGCGCTGACCCGCAGCGAGGAATCGGTTAAGGCACGAGCGAAGGAAGATTCGCTCAAACTTGCGAAGTTGCGGTAGCGGTCAGCCGCGAAGCACCGTCGTGTGGAGATGCTCCCACGGTCCGTCGAGATACCGCCAGACATCGACACCGACGACATCGAAAGACCATGGCTCGAACCGTTGCGTCAGGTCGGCCAGCGTCGCGCGGGCTTCGGCAGCGGTCACCTTGTTTTGGATCGTGACATGGCCAACAAAGCGGTGGCGGTCCTGCGGAATGAGCAACGGCTCCCACGCAGCGGCAAGATCGGCGTGGAGCGCAGCCAACCCTTGCGACCGCAACGTGATCGCCACGCCATGCACGAGCGAGCGTAAGCCGCTCGCTTCGGCACGCGGGGCCGAATGTTCGCGCGCGGTTAGACGGAGGCGCTCGACGACGGCAGACAGTTCGCTCCCGGGAAGTTGGTGAAATAACGAGATATGTGCGGGAACACGGTTGAGCGCCGCCGGATAATGCGCGCGGCGCAACGTCTCGAACCGCGCGAGCGTCGCGGCATCGGGTCGCGCCGTCAGAATTAAAGGGCGAAAATCGTTCATTTCGGCTCTGGAATATAACTTCTATGCGGAACTCGTTGCGGACCGCATCGTTCGCTCAGCACGATCATTCCAATCTATCAGGAGCCACACATGGCCAAGAAGACCAGCCCCGCGAGCCGCAACGATTCGGCTCAGCCGCAGTACAAGGTCGACTACCGCGAAATCCAGGCATTCGGCACGCTCAAGAACTTGCCTATTGCACTTGAGGATAACGCGCGTTCGTCGTCGGTGGCCATCCTCAACCAGATGCTCGCCGAGACGATGACGCTCCGCGATATGTACAAGAAGCATCACTGGCAGATGTCAGGGGCGACCTTTTATCAGCTCCATTTGCTCCTCGATAAGCATTATGAGGAGCAGGCGGCGTTGGTTGATACGATCGCCGAACGGATCATGGCATTGGGCGGGATCAGCATCGCGATGGCTCCCGACGTTGCCGAGATGACGACGATCCCCCGTCCGCCGAAGGGCCGTGAAGACGTGCCAACCCAGCTCGCGCGACTGCTCGAAGCACATGAAATTATTTTGCGGCAGGCGCACGAAGGCGCCGAAACTGCCGACGAGAGCGGCGACGACGGCACCAACGATCTGCTCGTCAGCGAGATCATTAGGACCAACGAACCGCAGGTGTGGTTCATTGCCGAACACCTCGCCGAAACGCCATTGCTCCGCAGCGATCGTTAAGGCCACTCCTCCCCTCCCGGATGCGGGAGGGGAGTTCGCGTCGATCGAAGGTCGAGTGCGGGTGGTGGGCCCTGCGGGACTTGAACCCGCGACCTACCGATTAAAAGTCGGTTGCTCTACCGATTGAGCTAAGGGCCCACGGCGGTGCGTTTAGGCCGGAGCAGGCGCGCGCGCAACTGACGTGCGGTCAAGTGCAGCAGCGGGTGCCGCCAATCCCCTGCAATTTCGACCATCGGGTCGAGAACGAAGGCGCGCTCCGCCATGCGCGGGTGCGGCACGATAAGACCGCGTGCCTGTATTACCGTTGGCCCTGCCGCAATGATATCGAGATCGAGAACGCGCGCTCCCCATCGCCGACCGGGCCGCCTGCCAAAAGCGCGTTCGATCGACTTAAGGTGGGCAAGCACAGCTACGAGTGGCGCATCCGAGGAAACCGCGATGACGGCATTGGCGAACCGACGCTGACTCGGTCCCAGCGGCTGCGTCGCACGAATCGTCGAGACGGCGACGACTGGAAACCCGGCGGCTGCGATCGTGGCAATTGCCGCCCGCACGACGCCCGCGGGCGCCCCGTGGCGGGTGTGCGAGCGATTGCTGCCCAGCGCGATGTGAATGGTTGCCGACACGATGACCCACCCCCTACACCGATGTCGATGGAAGCCCAGCCCACCGAAACGCCGTCCGCAGTATCGATGCCTGCCGAGCCGCCACACGAATGTCCTCTGTGTCCGCGCCTCGTCGCGTACCGCGTAGCGAACCGCGTCGCGCACCCCGAATGGTGGAATGCGCCGGTTCCCGGCTGGGGCGATCCGAACGCATGGCTGGCGATCGTCGGCCTCGCGCCGGGGGTGACGGGGGCGAATCGTACCGGGCGGCCGTTTACCGGCGACCATGCCGGGATGCTGCTCTACGCCACGCTCGCCAAGTTTGGCCTGTCACGGGGCGATTTCGATGCGCGCGCCGACGACGGGCTGGAACTGACCGGCGCGTTCATCACCAACGCCGTCCGCTGCGTTCCACCCGAGAACAAGCCGGTCCCGGTCGAAATCCACGCCTGCCGCCCGTTTCTCATCGGCCAGCTCGCAGCATTACCCCGGCTCGAGGTCGTCCTCGCACTGGGGTCGATCGCGCACCAGTCTGCGGTCAAGGCGCTCGGTGGCAAGTTGCCCAAGGTGCCGTTCGCTCACGCCGCTGTTCACCGGCTGCATACCGGTTTCACGCTGGTCGATAGCTACCATTGCTCACGCTACAACACGAACACCGGGCGGCTGACCCCGGCGATGTTCGAGGCGGCGTTTGCAGCAGCGGTGGCGGCGCGGCGACCGGTTGCCGACCCCACTCGCGACATCGCTGACAGAGTAGACGGCGCGCCATCGGACGGGTTAGACGCTCGAGCATGACCGAACCCGCCCCCTATACCGTCCGAGGTGCGACCGGCGATTGGGAGATCGTCGTCGGCCTTGAAGTCCATGCGCAGGTGACCGCCGCGTCGAAGCTGTTCAGCGGGGCGGCCGCGAGCTTCGGAGCCGCGCCGAACACTCAGGTCAGCCTCGTCGACGCCGCAATGCCGGGGATGCTCCCCGTCCTCAACGGCGAATGCGTCCGGCAGGCGGTCCGCACCGGCCTCGCGCTCGACGCCGAAATCCACCGCGTCAGCCGCTTCGACCGCAAGAACTATTTTTATGCCGACCTCCCGCAGGGCTATCAGATCAGTCAGTTATATCACCCGATCGTCGGCGAGGGCTATCTCGACATCGAACCCGACGGCGAGGCCCCCAAGCGCGTCGGCATCGAGCGTCTCCACCTCGAACAGGACGCCGGCAAATCGGTCCACGACGCCCATGCGACAATGACATTCGTCGACCTCAACCGCTCGGGATGCGCGCTGATGGAGATCGTGTCGAAACCCGACCTCCGTTCGCCCGCTCAGGCCGGAGCCTATGTCCGCGCGCTGCGCTCGCTCCTCCGCTACGTCGGCAGTTGTGACGGCAACATGGAGGAGGGGTCGATGCGCGCCGACGTCAATGTCAGCGTCCGCCGTCCCGGGGCCGAGTTCGGCACCCGGACCGAAACCAAGAACGTCAATTCGGTCCGCTTCATCATGGCGACAGTCGAGATCGAGGCGCGCCGGCAGGTTGCGGTGATCGAAGGCGGCGGCACGATCGTGCAGGAAACGCGGCTATTCGACCCCGACACGATGACGACGCGGTCGATGCGGTCGAAGGAGGACGCGCACGACTACCGCTATTTTCCCGACCCCGACCTGCTCCCGCTCGAACTGACCGAGGCATTCGTCGCCGAGTGTCAGGCGAGCTTGCCCGAACTTCCGGCAGCAAGGCGCAAGCGGTACGTCGAAAACATGATGCTCACGCCCTACGACGCAGCAGTGCTGACCGCCGAGCGGGAGACCGCTTGGTGGTTCGAGGAGCTTCTTCGCCTGCTTTCGGTCGCAACCGGGCGGCTTCAGGGAGAACTCGCCAAGCCCGCCGCCAACTGGGTGACTTCAGAACTGTTCGGTGCCCTTAAGCGCCTTGGCGTCGGCATCGAGGCATCGCCGTTCACCCCCGCCGCTGCCGCCGAACTCCTTGCGCTGGTCGACGATAAGACGCTGTCGGGGAGCCTTGCCAAGCAGGTGTTCGAGGTGATGCTCGAAACTGGCGATAGTGCAGCCGCGATCGTCGAGGCGCGCGGCCTGCGCCAGACGAGCGACACCGGCGCGATCGACACCGCCATCGCCACCGTCCTCGCCGCCAACCCCGATAAGGTCGCGCAGTACCGGGGCGGCAAGGAAGCGCTGTTCGGCTTCTTCGTCGGGCAGACAATGCGCGGCATGGGCGGCAAGGCGAACCCGGCGGTCGTCAATGACCGGCTGAAGGCGCTGCTCGCCGCGTGATCTCGCTCCTGACGCGTCGCTTTGGGCAGGTTGTCGCCGACGTCGATCTGTCGGTAATCGACGATGCATTCGCGATGCGACTCCCCTCGTTGCTGGCGGACCACGGAGTCATCGTGTTCACCGGGCAGTCGATCGGCGATGCGGGGTTCGTCGCCTTTCTGTCGCGCCTCGGCCCGATGGTATTTACGCCGGGCGAAACGCCGCTGCCCGGCCAGCCGCTGCTCAACGCTGTCAGCAATGTCGGACGCACGACACCGCCGCGCAGCGTCTTTCACACCGATTCGAGCTATCTGGCTCAGCCGCCGGCGTATACCGCGCTCCGAGCCGTTACCGTGCCCGCCGTCGGCGGCGAGACATTGTTCAGCGATCAGGTCGCTGCCGCCGATGCCCTGCCACCACGATGCCGCGCGGCGTTAACTGGGCGTAACGTCCGCCACCGCGTCACGGGCGTCGCCGGGCAGGATCAGGACTGCCGCCAGCCACTGCTGCGGCGTCATCCAGTCAGCGGGCGCACAGCGTTATTCCTGACAACGCCCGAACGGTGCGACGACCTCGACGGGCTGGCCGAACCAGCGAGCCGCCGGGTGATTGAGTTGCTGTACCGCCGCAGCATCCGACCGCGCGGGCTGTACACGCATCGCTGGCGCCCAGGCGACGTCGTCATCTGGGACGACCGCTGTACGATGCATCGCGCCGATCATGGCGGCACGGTCGGCGACCGGGTGCTTCACCGCGGCATGGTTGGCGGTGAACTGCCCGTTGCCGGGACCTGATTGCGGCGGGCAGCGTTAGGCCTTCGTGTCCAAGCCAATAGGGTGACCATGACTATTTCGACGCTGATCTTCGGCGGTATCGGCACATTGGTCGAAACCTCGACCCTGCAACGCGCCGCGTTTAATCGGGCGTTTGCCGAACTGGGGATCGATTTCGAGTGGGGCCACGCCGACTACGCTGCCAGCCTGTCGGATAGCGGTGGGCGCAACCGGCTCGCGGGGATCGCCCTCCCCGACGGGGCGCGGTTGAACACAGCACAGATCGCCGAGGTCCATGCCGAAAAGACGCGGGCGTTCGACGCAATGCTTGCCGACACGGTGTTGCCGCTGCGCGCGGGTGTCGCCAATTTGGTGGCTCGGGCCAAGGCAGCGGGCGTGGCGCTGGCGTGGGCGACGTCTACATCGCAAACCAATATCGATGCGGTGCTCCGGGCTACGGGAGGCGCGATCACCCGCAACAACTTTACCTTTATCGGCAACGATCGTCTTGTCACCCGCCAGAAGCCCGACCCTGAAATCTATGTCAAAGTCCTGACTACACTCGCCATCGGACCCGCCGATGCCATCGCGATCGAGGACAGTCCGACCGGCGTGGCAGCGGCGCACGCGGCGCAAATATACACCGTCGCCTTTCCGGGAGCGATGCATACCGACGGCAATCTTGCGGCAGCGGATGTGGTTGTCGGCTCGCTCGACGAAGTCGCTCTCGATCACTGATCGACAGAGTGTATCAGCGAGCGACCCAGTCGCGGCGCTTGATGCCCTGTGCCCACAGCAGCGCCGTTAGGTCACCGAAACGGACGTGAGCGTCGGCGGCAGCGGCGGCGCGCGGTTTGGCATGATAGGCGATGCCGAGTCCCGCAGCGACAAGCATGGGAATGTCGTTGGCGCCGTCGCCGACCGCGAGGCACTGGTCGAGCCGAACACCCGCCGCGAGTAGTTCTGCGCGTTTCGTGCCTCCGTCGACGACCGGACGCGCCACCACACCCGTCAGGCGACCGCTTTCGATCATTAGCCTGTTCGCGACAACGCGGTCGAAGCCGAGCGTCGCGCCGACCGGGTCGGCAAAAGCAGTGAACCCGCCCGACACGAGGATCGTCCGCGCCCCGCGCATCGCCATCGTCGCCACGAGGATCGCGGCTCCCGGCATAAGCCGCACCCGCTCGGCGCGGCATTGGTCGAGGACGGCCACGTCCATTCCGGCGAGCAGCGAAACGCGGGCTTCGAGGGCGGCCGCAAAGTCGAGCTCGCCGCGCATCGCCGCCTCGGTGATCGCCGCGACCTGCGGTTTCAGCCCGGCATAATCGGCGAGTTCGTCGATGCACTCGCACTGGATCAGCGTCGAATCCATGTCGGCGATCAGGAGTCGCTTGGCCCGCGACGCTGGCGGCTGGACGACGACATCGGCCGACGGCAGCGCGGCTTCCAGCGCTGCCCGCGCGGTCGGTTGATCGATACCCGTGACCGAAACATCAGCCGCGTCGTTCGCATTGAGCCACATCGCCGCCGCCGGTTCGCCGCCCGCGCTGCGCAGCGCGTCGCTTGCCGTCGTCACATCACCCGGCGACAAGGAACCGGCGGCGATCAGTGTCGCGACTAGCGGAGGATAGGGTGAAGCCACGGGTTGTCGTTATTGCCGGACCGACGGCGGCGGGCAAGTCGGCGGTCGCGCTCGACCTCGCGCTACGGGCGAACGGCACGATCATCAACGCCGACGCGAGCCAACTGTACGCCGACCTGCGCATCATCACCGCGCGCCCGTCGGCGGCGGACGAGGCGCGCGTACCGCATCTGCTCTACGGCGTTCTCGACGGCGCAATGTCGTGCGATGCGGCGGCATGGGCGGCAATGGCGCGGGCGGCGATTGCGGAGACGCTTGCCGCCGGACGACTGCCGATCGTCACCGGTGGCAGTGGGCTCTATCTGCGCGCCCTGCTCGAAGGGATCGCCGACGTCCCGCCGATCGACCCCGCGATTCGCGCCGC
>JBBRQR010000146.1:0-7328 GCA_038226115.1 Sphingomonadales bacterium
AGCGCGCTGGAAACAACGTGGACGGCGATTCAGAAGTTCGTGGAAGTAGAGGGGTTGCTGTCGTGATCTCCCCCGAAGAACGCGCCCGCGTTGCCGAGTTTGGCATGTATCGCCCCGACCTCGAATCCGATGCGTGCGGCGTCGGGCTGATCGCGGCGACCGATGGCAAGGCGTCGCGGCGCGTCGTCACCGCCGCGATCGATGCGCTCAAGGCCGTGTGGCATCGCGGCGCGGTCGATGCCGACGGCAAGACCGGCGACGGCGCGGGGTTGCACGTCGAGCTGCCGGTCGACTTCTTTGTCGAGCATATCGGGCGCGCGGGCCATGCGCCGCTGCCTAACCGGCTCGCGGTCGGCATGATCTTCCTGCCGCGCACCGATCTGAACGCGCAGGAAACGTGCCGGACGATCGTCGAGAGCGAGATCATCGGCTTCGGCTATTCGATCTATGGCTGGCGGCAGGTGCCGGTCGATACCAGCGTCATCGGCACCAAGGCGGCAGCGTCGCGCCCCGAGATCGAGCAGATCATGATCGCCGGGCCGTTGCCGGGCGCGACGACGGTCGAGGCGTTCGAGAAGGACCTCTATCTGATCCGCCGCCGGATCGAGAAGGCGGTCATCGCGGCGCAGATTCAGGGCTTTTACATCTGCTCGCTGTCGGCGCGGTCGATTATTTACAAGGGGTTGTTCCTCGCCGAGGAGCTGTCGGTCTTTTACCCCGACCTGATGGACGCGCGCTTCACCAGCCGCTTTGCGATTTATCATCAGCGTTATTCGACCAACACCTTTCCCCAATGGTGGCTGGCGCAGCCGTTCCGGTGTCTTGCGCACAATGGCGAAATCAACACGATCCGCGGCAACAAGAACTGGATGAAAAGCCACGAGATCAAGATGGCGGCGTCGGCGTTCGGCGAGCATTCGGGCGACATCAAGCCGCTGATCCCGGCGGGTGCGAGCGACACCGCCGCGCTCGACGCGGTGTTCGAGGCCTTCGTCCGCTCGGGCCGCGACGCGCCGACCGCCAAGCTGATGCTGATTCCCGAAGCGTGGAACGCCGACGATACGCTGCCCGCCGCGCACCGCGCGATGTACGCCTTTTTCGCGAGCGTTATGGAGGCGTGGGACGGGCCGGCGGCGCTGGCGATGACCGACGGGCGCTGGGTGCTGGCCGGCGTCGATCGTTCGGCGTTGCGCCCGATGCGCTGGCTGACGACGAGCGACGGGCTGTTGATTACCGGATCGGAGGCCGGGATGGTCGTCGTTCCCGAAACGAGCATCACCGCCAAGGGCGCGCTCGGGCCGGGTCAGATGATCGCGGTCGATCTAGATGGCGAAGGAGGGCCCGACGGCGAAGCAGGGCTCGACGGCGAGCCGGGGCATGGCCCGCGCCTGTACACCGACCGCGCGGTCAAGGACCGGATCGCCGGGGCCGCGCCGTACGCCGACTGGGTCGAACATTTTCGCCGCTTCGCCGACCTGCCCGGCCATGCCGCGCCGCAGCCGCCGACCGCGTTCGACCGGGCGGAACTGCGTCGACGCCAAGTCGCCGCCGGACTGACCGCCGAGGATATGGAGCTGCTCCTCAGCCCGATGGTCGACGACGCCAAGGAGGCGATCGGCAGCATGGGCGACGACACCCCGCTCGCGGTCATTTCGAGCCGTCCGCGCTGCCTCAGCCACTTCTTCCGCCAGAATTTCAGCCAGGTCACCAACCCGCCGATCGATTCGCTGCGCGAGACGCGGGTGATGAGCCTGAAGACGCGCTTTGCGAATTTCGGCAATATCCTCGACCACGACGCGCGGCAGGAGGGGGTCATGGTCCTCGATTCGCCGGTCCTGACCAACCGCGACTGGCACGTTCTTGCGGCGCATTATGCGCGGCAGGCCGCGACGATCGACTGCACTTTCGACATCACCGGCGGTCCCGACGCGCTGCGGGCGGCGATCGCCCGCGTCCGGTCGGAGGCCGAAGTCGCGGTGCGGTCGGGCAAAAGCCAGCTGTTCCTGACCGACGAGAATGTGTCCGCCGACCGCGCCGGAATCACGATGATCCTTGCCGCTGCGGGGGTCCACACCCACCTTGTCGCGCGCGGGTTGCGGGCATTCGCCAGCATCAACGTGCGCTCGGCCGAATGCCTCGACACGCATTATTTCGCGGTGCTGATCGGGGTCGGCGCGACGACGGTCAACGCCTATCTGGCGCAAGGTGCGATCCATGACCGCCACGCGCGCGGACTATTCCCCGGTCGCAGCCTCGATGAATGCGTCGCGCGGTACAAGAAAGCGGTCGACGACGGGCTGCTCAAGATCATGGCGAAGATGGGGATCGCCGTCATCTCGTCGTATCGCGGCGGGTATAATTTCGAGGCGGTTGGGTTGAGCCGCGCGCTGGTCAACGACTTTTTTCCGGGGATGCCGGCGAAGATTTCGGGGGAGGGGTTCGCCTCGCTCCATCTGAACGCCCGCGACCGCCACGAACTCGCGTGGGACGATGACGTTGCGACGCTGCCGGTCGGCGGGCTGTACCGTTACCGCGCCGGGGCGGAGGACCATGCGTATCAGGCGAACCTGATCCATCTGCTCCAGACGGCGGTGACGCGCGACAGTTACAGCGACTATACGCGCTTCAGCAATGCGGTCGCCGAACTGCCGCCGATCTACTTGCGCGACCTGCTCGAATTCAACTGGGCGAAGACCCCGGTGCGGGTCGATGCGGTCGAATCGATCACCGAAATCCGCAAGCGGTTCGTCACGCCGGGGATGAGCCTCGGCGCGCTGTCGCCCGAGGCGCACGAGACGCTGGCGATCGCGATGAACCGGATCGGCGCAAAGGCGGTCAGCGGCGAGGGCGGCGAGGATCGCGCGCGCTTCACCCCGTATGCCAACGGCGACAACGCCAATTCGGCCGTCAAGCAGATCGCGTCGGGTCGCTTCGGTGTCACGGCAGAATATCTGAATGCGTGCACCGAAATCGAGATCAAGGTCGCGCAAGGGGCCAAGCCGGGCGAGGGCGGCCAGTTGCCGGGGTTCAAGGTCACCGACCTGATCGCGCGGCTGCGGCATTCGACCCCCGGCGTGACGCTGATTTCGCCGCCGCCGCACCACGATATCTATTCGATCGAGGACCTCGCGCAGCTGATCTACGACCTCAAGCAGATCAATCCGACCGCGCTGGTCTGCGTCAAGCTGGTCAGCAGCGCGGGCATCGGCACCGTCGCCGCCGGGGTGGCGAAGGCGCACGCCGATGTCATCCTTATCAGCGGCCACGTCGGCGGGACCGCCGCGTCGCCGCAGTCGTCGATAAAATATGCCGGGACGCCGTGGGAGATGGGCCTGTCCGAGGTCAATCAGGTGCTGACGCTCAATGGCTTACGCCACCGCGTCAAACTGCGGACCGACGGCGGCCTCAAGACCGGGCGCGACATCGTCATTGCCGCGATCCTCGGCGCCGAGGAGTACGGCATCGGCACGCTCGGACTGGTCGCGATGGGGTGCATCATGGTGCGCCAGTGCCATAGCAACACCTGCCCGGTCGGCATCTGTAGCCAGGACCCGGCGATGCGTGCGAAGTTCGACGGGACGCCCGAGAAGGTCATCAACCTGATGAGCTTCATCGCCGAGGAAGTCCGCGACATCCTCGCCAAATTGGGCGCGAAAAGCCTCGACGAGATCATCGGGCGGACCGAGCTGTTGCGCCAGGTCAGCCGCGGAGCCGAGCATCTGGACGACCTCGACCTCAATCCGATTCTGGTGAAGGTCGACGCGCCCGACGAAAGCCGTCGCTTCGGCATCGCCAACCATCGGAACGAAGTTCCCGACAGCCTCGACGTCGATATGCTCCGCGACGCCGCGCATCTGTTCGAACGCGGCGAGAAAATGCAGCTGACCTACACCGTCCGCAACACCCACCGCGCGGTGGGGACGCGGGTGTCGTCGGCGATCGTCCGGCAGTTCGGGATGACCGGGCTCGAACCCGGCCACCTCCACGTCCGGCTGCGTGGAAGCGCGGGGCAGAGCCTCGGTGCGTTCGGCGTCCAGGGGCTGACGCTCGAGGTGTTCGGCGAGGCGAACGACTATGTCGGCAAGGGCCTGAGCGGCGCGACGATCATCGTCCGCCCGATGGTGTCGTCGCGGTTGGTCGCGCGCGACCATACGATCATCGGCAACACCGTGCTGTACGGCGCAACGTCGGGCCGCCTGTTCGCGGCGGGGCGCGCGGGCGAACGCTTCGCGGTCAGGAACAGCGGCGCGGTCACCGTCGTCGAGGGCTGCGGTGCGAATGGGTGCGAATATATGACCGGAGGCGTCGCGGTCATTCTTGGCGCGACCGGCGATAACTTCGGGGCCGGGATGACCGGCGGCATGGCGTTTGTCCACGACGCGGGCGGCGACTTCGCGCGGCGGATCAACCCCGAATCGATCGTCCTCGTGCCGATCCTCAGCGCGCATTGGGACGGCATCCTTCGCGCGCTGGTCGAGGAACACGTCGCCGTGACAGGGTCGATCTGGGCGAGCGAGCTGCTGATCGACTGGGAGCGCAGCCGTGGCGATTTCTGGCAGGTGTGCCCGAAGGAGATGCTCGGACGACTGAAGCACCCGCTGGCCGATGAGGCGGTGGTCGAGGCGGCGGAGTAAACCCTTTTTGTCGTCCCCGCTTGCGCCGGGAAAACAGTAAGAGCGAGCGGGTCTTTCAGCGCTGCCCGCTTGAACCCGTAACTGTCCTAGCCATATACGACACTCACAGCGATACGAGGATGCGCGAATGGCCAGTCGTCAGGAACCCCCGATCAGCGAGGCGTTGATGGCTTTGTTCGCCGGGGCCGCGCCGCTGATCGAGCGCGCCAAGGCCGCCGGGCTGTTTCGGACCGCGCCGGTCGATGTGACGCCGACGACGCCAACGCCGCCGCCCACCACCGGCGACGCAGCGAAGATGGCGGCGCTGCAGGACATCGTCGTCGCGCAGGCGCAGAAGATTGTCGCGCTCGAGGCCGAGGTCGCCAGGCTCAAGGGTTAGGCCGCCGCCCGTCGACGCACCACCATTGCCGCTGCCGCCGATCGGTGCGAGCGTGCGTCATGGCAACCACAACCGAAATCGTCGTCTGCACCACCTGTCGCGGCCCCGGGCGGGTCGACGGGGTCGGCGCGGCGCTCGCCGCCGCATTGGCGATGTCGGCCAGCGGAAGCGACATCGCCATCGTTCCCGTCGCGTGCCTGTGGAGTTGCGAACGCGGCGCGTCGGCGCAGCTCCGCCACCCCGACAAGATCGGCTATGTCATGGGTGGCTTTGGCGCAGATGATGCCGACGCGTTGGTCGATTTCGCCCGCGCCCATGCCGTGAGCAGCGACGGCGTTATCCCCTACAACACGTGGCCAACCGGCATCCTCGGCCATTTCATCGCGCGGACCCCGCCGCCCGGCGGCACGGTCAGTTGAGGTCGAACACCACCGTCACCGTCGCCCCGAGCGTGACCTCGCCCGCTTCGACCGGCGTATCGGCGGCCTTGGCGCGCGCCATCATCATCATCGGGCGCGGCGCCGGAGCCTCGGTCGACCCTTCGACGATCGAGCGAATCCGCCCAACGTGCATCCCGGCGGCGGCGGCGTACAGTTCGGCGCGGGCGCGGGCGGTGGCGACTGCAGCCCGCCGCGCGGCGTCGAGTGTGCCCTCGGCATCGTCGACGCGGAAGGTCGGGCCATTGATCTGGTTTGCGCCTGCCGCGACGAGCGCATCGACCAGCCGTCCGGCCTCGGCGAGCTTGCGGATTTTAAGTGAGACGGTGTTGTTGACTTGATAGCCGGTCAGCACCGGCGGCTGGTTGTCGCCATATTTATACTGCGGCTGCAGGTTGAGGCCGGTCGTCTGAATATCGCGGTCGGCAAGCCCGGCGCGGCGCACGGCGGCGATCACGCTCGTCATCCGCGTCGCGTTCGCCGCAAGCGCGGCTGCTGCCGTCGGGGCCTGCGACACAACGCCGCCCGACAGTTCCGCGACATCGGGCGCTCGGTCGACATGACCCTCGGCGGTGACGGTCAACGTCGTCGGGCGGGAGTCGTCATTCGCCACCGTCATCAGCGTTGCCCCCCGCTCGGTCGCCACGACCGGCGCGGCGGCAAAGAACAGGGCGGTGAGAATCAGACGGCGCATCGCAAACCTCGATTATGGACGACAGCTAATAGCGACAGCGCCGCTGTCGCCCCGCTGAACGATCAACGACGGTTCGAAACGGTGCGGAAGAGCGCGATCAGGAGCACCGCGCCAAGGATCGACGCGATCCAGCCGGGGTTGCTGCCGTCGCGATACCAATGGAAGACGTGGCTGCCGACCCAACCGGCGAACAGCGATCCCGCGATGCCGATGACGATCGTGACGAGGCATCCGCTGGCGTCGCGCTCGCCGGTCAGCAGCTTGGCGATCGCACCGACGATCAGGCCGATGATCAGCCAGCCGATAATTCCGTGTCCCGCCATGATCGCTCTCCGCCCCGGATTGAGCGCCCGATCTACGCCGCTTTACGATGGCTTCGCAACGGCCACTTTTCGGGCTAAGGCGATTGACGTTCTCCGCAGGTGCGTTACAGCGGTAATACAGTAAGGTGTCGGCGGGATAATGACGGGCATGAACATGCACATCCAGATCGACGACTTGGCCGTCGCGCAGCGTCGGCGGCACTGGCTGATCCCCGCGATCATCGTCGGGGTCATCGCGCTCGCGGTCGCGGCATGGGTAGTGCTCGGCCATAAAAAGCCCGTTGCCGCGCCGCCGCCGTCGGTGCCCACCGTCACCGTCATCGTTCCCGGAACGACGAGCGTCGCTGCCAACATTACCGCGACCGGCAGCATCGCCGCGCGCCGCGATTCGGCGGTCGGCGTCAACGGCGAAGGCGGGCGGGTGACGCAGGTCCTCGTCGACGCCGGTCAATCGGTCGCCAAGGGCCAGATTCTCGCCCGCATCGATGCATCGGTCCAGTCCCAGCAGGTCGCGTCGATGGCGGCGAGCATCCGGTCGGCCCGCGCTGACGCCGCGCTGGCGCAGTCGAACCTCGACCGCGCGTCCAAGCTGGTCGACAAGGGCTTCATCTCAAAGGCGGATATCGACACCAAGACCGCGACGCGCGACGGCATGAACGCGCGGGTCGCCGTCGCCCAGGCGCAACTCGGCGAGATGAGCGCACGACGCGCGCGGCTCGACGTTCGCGCTCCCGCCGCCGGTCTCGTGCTGTCGCGCAACGTCGAAACCGGACAGATCGTCGGGGCGGGGTCGAACAGCCTGTTCCGCATCGCCGAGGGCGGCGTCCTCGAACTGCGGGCGCTCGTCGCCGAACAGGACAT
>JBBRQR010000147.1:0-7298 GCA_038226115.1 Sphingomonadales bacterium
AAGTCCTGAGTCCGGTTTCACTGTACGGGAAGCTACAATCGCGGCAGCGTGCGCATCCGGCGAGTTAAGATTGGCCGTTTCAGCAAAGCGGTATATTAGCGGGCTCTGGGAAAATACCAAAAAAGAGCCTTACACAAAACTGTTCAATGAAAAAACCTCAGCCGAATGGCTTTGGAAAGCGGTTCGTGTAGAAAGATATGTCGATAATGCGCTCGAAGTAATCGCTAGAGACCTAGAGGGTCGAGCGCGTCTGGTGGCTGTTCACGCAAACCGGTTTATTCTTTTCAAAGTGTTTGAGGAATTGAAGGCAGTTCTCGACGCTGATATTTCAGACGAAATTCTTCTGAATAGGATAGACGCGATTGTTCGACGAAAATTCGATAAACTCTATGAGATAGTTGAAAGCAAATTCCCTGAGGGTTATCCCGGGAATATATTTAAGAATAGCGAGCGACAGTCGGAGATTTCCGTAGAAATGGCCTGACATCATAATCCTCACTCCACCCAATCCAACCCAATATCGCGAAACACCGCGCGGTCGTCGGCCCAGTCTTCCTTGACCTTTACATGGAGGAACAGGTGGACTTTGCGCCCCGTCAGGTCGGCGATGCCCACCCGCGCGGCCTCGCCGATCGCCTTGATCATCGCGCCTTTGGCCCCGAGCACGATCGCTTTCTGGCTGTCGCGTTCGACGAGGATTTGCTGGTGGATGACGGTCGAGCCGTCGCGGCGTTCCTCCCATTTTTCGGTTTCGACCGTGCTCGCATAGGGGAGTTCGGCGTGGAGGCGGTTGTACAGCTGTTCGCGGGTGATCTCGGCGGCGAGCAGGCGCGTCGTCGCGTCGACGAGTTGGTCCTCGGGATATTCCCATGCGCGGGTGGGCAAGACGGCGGCGAGGGCGGTCTTCAATTCGGCCACGCCGTCACCGGTTTCGGCCGAGATGAAGAAGGTCTCGGTGAAGGGCTGGAGCGCGTTCGCCTGCGCGGCGAGGTCGAGGAGCCGCGGCTTGGCGGCGATGTCGACCTTGTTGAGCGCGAGCATCTTCGGCTCGGGGCGATTGCCGAGGCTGTCCATGATCGCCTTGGCGTCGTCCTTCAGCCCCGCCTTGGCGTCGACGACGAGCAGGATGACGTCGGCTCCGGTCGCGCCGTCCCACGCCGCGCGGACCATCGCCCGGTCGAGGCGGCGGCGCGGCGCAAAAATGCCGGGCGTGTCGACGAGGAGCAACTGCGCGCTGCCGTCGACGGCGATGCCCATTAGCCGGGTCCGCGTCGTCTGCACCTTGGCGCTGACGATGGCGACTTTCTGCCCGACGAGGGCGTTGACGAGGGTCGATTTCCCCGCGTTCGGCGCGCCGACGACGGCGACGGTGCCACACCGCGAGTCGCTGACGGCGGTCATCGGCGAACCGATCCGGTCAACGACCCAAATCGGAAGTTGACGAAAGCAGCGCCACGCACGGGTTCGGTTGTAGGATCGGCGCGCCGATCTGGTACATTGGGGCGGAAGCAGCGGCGGGAGCGGGGGGGCATCATCATACCGGCGCACCCTAGGCCGAAAGTCAGGGTGTAGGACAGCCCGGAGTGGCGGTGGGCGGTTCGGTCTTCGCCAGCCCCAGTTTCGCCAGCCCCAGTTTTGCCAACCCCAGTTTTTCTAACATCGCCATCGCCGCCGCTTTCTCCGCCTCGCGCTTGTTCGGCCCTTCGCCCGCGACGGGGTCGTGGCCGCGCACCACGGCGTTGACGCGGAAGCGCGGGGCGTGGTCGGGGCCGTCGCGCGAAACGAGGGTATAGGTCGGGGCGTGGCGGCTTTGCGCGAGCGCCCATTCCTGCAGGCGCGACTTCGGGTCGACGAGTAGGCGGGGTCCGGCATCGAGCAATTTGCCCCAATGGGCGCGGACAAAGGCGTCGGCGGCGGCGAACCCGGCGTCGAGGAACACCGCCGCGACGATCGCCTCGGCGGCGTCGCCGAGCACGTTGTCGCTGCGCCCGAGGCCCTTGGCGCGAACGGTTTTTTCCATGAACAGGCGTTCGGGAACGCCGAGGGCACGCGCGACTTCGGCGCAGGCGGGGCCTTCGACGAGGCCGTGGTAGCGCGCGGTCAGCTTGCCCTCGGGTTCGTCATAGTCGGCGTACAACCACGCGGCGACGACGCAGCCGAGGACACGGTCGCCGAGGAATTCGAGGCGCTGGTAGCTGCCTCCCGGCGCGCTGCTGTGGGTCAGCGCGCGGCGGAGCAGGGCGGGGTCGGCGAAGCTGTGGCCGAGCGTGTCGCGCGCCCAGGTGGCGAGGTCGGGGTCGCTCATGGTCGCGAACCGACACGCGCCGCGCCGCCCGCGCCGGTCGACAGGAACACGAATTGCGCGCGCCCGATCAGATTGGCGGCGGGGACCATGCCGACGCCGCCCTCGGCGATGGTCAGCCGACTGTCGGCGCTGTCGTCGCGGTTGTCGCCGAGAACGAAATAATGGGCGGGCGGGACGGTGACGAGCGGGGTGTCGTCGCGCGGGCCACCGACGATCTGGTCGAGCACGGTGTAGCGCCGCCCGTCGATCGTCTCGACGAAGCGCGGATAGCGGCAGGTCGCTCCCACCGTCGGCGTAGCGGGGCTGCGGCAGGCGGCACCGGAGACGGCGACGTCGCCGTCGGCCACCTTCGACACGAGGACGCCGTTGATTTCAAGTTGACCGCCGGTCATGCGGACGCGGTCGCCGGGCAGGCCGACGAGGCGTTTGACGAACTCGGTCCGGTTGTCGCGCGGGGTCTTGAACACGACGACGTCGCCGCGGCGAGGGATGTCGCCGCCGATCCGCCCCTCGGGCCACGGCAGCGCCAGCGGCGTCGAGTAATGTCCGAAGCCATAGGGCCATTTGGCGACGAGCACATAATCGCCCGCCGCCAGCGTCGGCAGCATCGAAGCGGTCGGGATGTTGAACGGCTCGAGGACCAGTGTTCGCAGGACAACCGCGAGACCGACGGCGATCGCGATGAGGCGGACCGCGCCGCTGATCGTCGCGAACTGCCGCGCCGCGAGCGCCTTGTGCGCGTCACGCGGCGAAAGGGGGGTGGTCGACATCGCTGTCGGGCTTGGCGACGCCGACGCAGGGTGTCAACCGCGTGGACCGTGGGCTAAGGCTCGACGCTGACTGCCGGAGCCGCGCCTGTATGATGATCGCCGACCGTGCCGCACTGCCCGCCTGGGTGGCGCTGACTGCCGCCGCCGCTGCCGACCGCGCGCCGCTTGCCGACCGTGTCGCGGGCGAGGCGAGGCGGAGCGCGGCGCTTGTGCACGACCTTGCAGGGATGTATTTCGACTTCGCCAAACTCGACGTCACCGTGCCGATCGTCGCGCTGCTCGGCGACCTTGCGGCGGCGGTCGGCTTCGACGCGGCGCGCGCGGCGCTGTTTGCGGGCGCTGTCGTCAATCCGTCGGAGGGCCGCGCTGCGACGCATATGGCCGAGCGCGGGAGCGGGAACGTCGCCGACATCGCCGCCGCCGCTGCGGGGCAGGCCAAGCTCCGCGCCGTCGCTGCGGCGATGCGCGCCGACGCCGACGTGCGCCACGTCATCCACATCGGGATTGGCGGGTCGGCGCTCGGCCCGGCGCTGTTGCTCGACGCGCTGGGAGCGAAGGGCGACGGCCCGGCGGTCCATGTCGTCGCCAATATCGACGGCGTCGCGCTCGAACGGGCGCTGGCGCAGTGCGACCCGCGAACAACGCGGCTGGTCGTCGTGTCGAAGACCTTCACCACGCTCGAAACGATGACCAACGCGGCGAGCGCGCTCGACTGGCTGGCGGCGGGCGGTGTCGGCGACCCGCGCGCCCGGTGCATCGCGGTGACCGCCGCCCCGGCCAAGGCGGCGGCGTTTGGGATCGCCGACGCGAACATCCTGCCATTCGCCGAGACGGTCGGCGGGCGGTACTCCTTATGGTCGGCGGTCGGATTGCCGCTTGCGATCCGGTGCGGGGTGGCGGCTTTCGACGCGCTGCAGGCGGGAGCCGCGAGCATCGACGCGCACTTCCGTGACACGCCGTTCGCCGCCAACGTGCCCGCGCTGGCGGGGGCGCTCGACGTCTGGTCGGCGACCTTTCTCGGGAAAACGACACGAAGTGTTTTCGCTTATGACGAGCGGCTGCGGTTGCTGCCGTCGTTCCTCCAGCAGCTCGAGATGGAGAGCAACGGCAAGCGGGTCAGCGCGGCGGGGGCGACGATCGCGTATCCGACGGCGGCGATCACGTGGGGCGGCACGGGGACCGATGCCCAGCACGCGGTGTTCCAGCTGCTCCATCAGGGGACGCACGCCGACCCGATCGAATTCGTCGCCGTCCATCAGCCCGGCCATGCGCTGACGGCGGCGCACCACCGTCAGTTGCTCGGCAATGCGTTCGCGCAAGGGGCGGCGCTGCTCAAGGGGCGAAGCGTTGCCGAGGCGCTGACGATGACCGGCGGCGACGAAGCGATTGCCGCCGCGCGGACGTTTCCCGGTAACCGCCCGTCGGCGACGATCCTGCTCGACCGGCTCGATCCGTTCACGCTCGGAGCGCTGCTGGCGTTTTACGAGCACCGTACCTTTACCGCCGCGACGCTGCTCGCCATCAACCCGTTCGATCAGTGGGGCGTCGAATTGGGCAAGGAGATGGCCAATGCGATGGATGCCGGTGGCGTTTTTGACCCGTCGACGGCGGCGTTGATGGCGCGGGCGGGGCTGACGTGAAGGGTGCGGGCGAGCGCGGCCGTCAATGGCCGGGTTCGACCACCGTCACCAGCTTGGGATCCTCATAGCTCGCACCGCGCGACATCGATCGGGCGAGCGTCATCATCAGGATCGGGTCGCCGCCGAGCGCAAGCGCCCCCGGACCGACATCGTTCCACAGGTGGGCGCGGATATGGTCGGGCACCGCCGCCGCCGCCGACAGCGGATAGGCGGCGGCCAGAACGTCGAGCCGCGCATCGTCGCTGGCATCGTCGCCGGTCAGGTCGCCGACGCGTTCGAGCAGGCACTTGCTCGCGATCGGCGTTCCGCCAGCGTCGCGCATACACGTCATGATCAGGCCGTCGACGACCTCGACGCGCGGGCGGATGACGCCGTTGAAGATGCTGAAGACAAAGGTGCCGGTCAGCACGTCGGTCGCGACGGCAAATAGTTTGTTCTGGATCGGCAGTGCCCAGCCCGAATAACGAATGTCCATCACGCCGAGGCGGAACGTCATCCGGCCATCGTCGGTGCAGCGCAGCATGATGTGATCGTGGATGAACTGGCCAGGCACCTCCGACGACGCCCGGGTCGTCCGCCAGAAACCGGCATAGCTGGCGCCGTGCGCGTGCACCGTGGCGCTCGCCTCCTGCAGCATCGGCAGCGGTACCCAGTCGGCAAACCCGTTCGTCCGTAGCGTCGCGGGCACAGCGACGCCGAACGTCGCGGCGAGCGCGTCGAAGCCGGCATCCCAGTCGTGGAGCGAAAAGCCGGGGTGGCGCTCGGCGATGCGCTGCGTCAACCGCGCGAGGTTATGCGCCGACGGCGTGACGCTGCCCGAACACCAGCGGCTGATCAGCGACTTGTCGACCCCGACTTCGGCGGCAAGCTGGGTGCGGCTGATCGACAGCGCTTTGAGCACCAGCTCGAGCCCGTCGGAAAACCCCCGCCCCATCCTCAGTCGGCCAGCGCCGAATAAACGAGCGTCCGCAGTTCGCGACGTACCGGGTAGGTCGAGCTGGGCAAGAGCTGGGTCATGAACACGCACGTCAAATCCTCGACCGGATCGATCCAGAAAAAGGTGCTCGCCGCCCCGCCCCAGAAATATTCGCCCTTGCTGCCGGGCATCAGAGTTTTCGCCGGGTCGGTCGTCACGGCAAAGCCAAGGCCGAAGCCGACGCCGTCGTACGCCGCCTCGCTGAACAGCGACTTCGACAGCGCAGGCAGGTCGACGCCGCCCGGCAGGTGGTTCGCCGTCATCAGCGCGAGCGTCTTGCGGCTGATGAGCCGCTCGCCGCCGGGGATCGCTCCGGTCAGCATCGCCTGCGCGAACCGCACATAGTCGGCGGTCGTCGAGACCAGCCCGCCGCCGCCCGAAACGAAGGCCGGGGTTTTCAGGAAGGCGCTCGTCGCGGGATCGTCCTGCACCGCAAGCCCGCCGCTCGCTGTCGGGGAATAACAGGCAGCGAGACGGTGCGCCTGCCCCGCGCGGACCGCGAAGCCGGTGTCGATCATGCCGAGCGGGTCGAGGATGCGGCGCTGGAGAAACGCCTCGAATGGCTCACCCGAAATCTTGCCGACGAGATAGCCGAGGACGTCGGTCGAAACCGAATAATTCCACGCGCTGCCGGGGGAGAATTCGAGCGGCAAAGTCGCCAGCGTGGCGATCGCGGCGTCGAGGTTGCCGTCCTTCTCGATCTCGCCGATCTTCGCCTGGCGGTACGCCGCGTCGACGTTGGTCCGGTTCTGGAAGCCGTAGGTCAGCCCCGACGTATGCCGGAGCAGATCGACCATCCGCATCGGTCCGGCAGTCGGCGTCGTCGCAAAACCCGTCGCGCGCGTCCCCGCCGCAAAGACCGCCAGCCCCTTCCACCCGGGAATGAAGCGGTGAACCGGATCGTCGAGAGCGACCTTGCCTTCCTCGACAAGCATCATGAAGGCGAGGCTCGTGAGCGGCTTGGTCATCGAATAGATGCGGAAGATCGTGTCGTCGGCAACGGGCACACCGCGCTCGCGGTCGGCCATGCCCAGCGTCGCGGCATAAGCGGCCTCGCCGTGGCGGTGCACCGCGATCTGCGCGCCGACCAGCTTGCCGGGGGCGATGTAGCGTTCGTCGAGAAACGCGGCGATCCGGTCGAGCCGGTGCTGATCGAAGCCGCTCACAGGGTCGGCTGATCGAAACGGCGGGGGTAGATTTCGCTGTGCAGCTTGAGGATCGCCGAGCTGCCGGTCGTCGTACACAGGCCGGGCACCAATGCATGAACGACGCACGCCCCGGCGGCGAGGCCGAGCCGCGCCGCCGTCGTCAGGCTGGCGCGCATATGTTCGAAATAGCTTTCGCCGACCAAGCGTGGGTGGTCGAACAGCAGGCGCTGGATCATGGCGGCATCCCGAATAACGATATGCAAGGGGTATCGCGGACACCGGCCGATGACAACGCCGCATTTCCCGGCTACTCGGTTCGGTGCGGGCGATTAGCTCAGTTGGTAGAGCGCCTCCTTTACACGGAGGATGTCGGCGGTTCGAGCCCGTCATCGCCCACGTTTCCCGCCAGAGTTTAAGGTGTTGCTGCGCTGCAACACGCGCGCAACTCCGTTACCTTTG
>JBBRQR010000148.1:0-7231 GCA_038226115.1 Sphingomonadales bacterium
ACACGATCGAATTCAAGGGCATAGCGCACACCAGTTTCATTTCCGCTGCGAGTGGTCGGCAAGAAATCCGCTGGCTCGGGACGCCCGTGACCCTCCCCCGGCTGACCGTCTTTCACGACGTCCGCGACGGCAGCATCGCGCTGCCCACAGCGTGGTGGGTTCCCGCGACGCGCCCCGACGTCATCGCCAAACTGCGGCTTCACGGCGTTCGCGTTGAGACGCTCGCCGCGCCACGCCCGGTGACGGTGGAGATGCTGCGCCTGGTCGATCCGGTGATCGCCGGCCACGCCAACGAAGGCCATATCGAACTCGCGATCGGCGCGGTGACACGCGAGAAGCGCACCGAGGTGTTCCCCGCCGGATCGGTCCGCGTCCCCGCCGACCAGCCGCTCGGCGAGCTCGCCGCCATCATGCTCGAACCCGAAAGCCGCGAATCACTTTTGGCATGGGGTGAGTTTCCCGAAATCCTTCAGCGCACCGAATATATCGAGGGCTATGCGATGGCCCCGCTCGCCGACCGGATGTTGGGCGATCCCGCGACGAAGACGGCGTTCGCCACATGGCTTGCTGCCCACCCCACCGCCGATGCCGATGCGCGGCTCGCATGGTTCTATGCGCGGACGCCCTATTACGACGACCGCTATCTTCTCTATCCAATCGGGCGTGAGCTTTAGCACGAGTTTCGCTTCGCCGCCGTGCTATGTCGCGAGGCACCAGCGTTTCGAGAGCCCGATATGACGTATGCCACCCAGTCGCACGCTATGCCCGAGGCGGCAAAGCCCAACGGGACCCCATTCGAGTCGGTGGCGCTTCTTTTGCAAGGCGGTGGTGCGCTCGGTTCGTACCAGGCCGGGGTGTACGAGGCGCTGCTTGAAGAAGGTATTCATCCGACGTGGCTCGCCGGTATTTCGATCGGTGCGATCAATGCCGCGATCATCGCCGGCAACCCTGCGTCGGCTCGGGTCGCCGCGCTCCGGGGTTTCTGGGAGTTGGTCAGCAAAGCAGGTGACGGTGGTATCGGCGAATGGTTCGGCAAGATGCTGCCCGGCAACGATGCGCGCGGTTGGGTCAACCAGTTCGCGGCCGGGCAAATCATGTCGAGCGGCGTCCCCGGCTTTTTCGGCTCGCGCTTCGTCCCGCCTTATCTGTCGAGGCCGGGGACACCCGAAGCGACGAGCTGGTACGACACTGGCGCGCTCAAGACAACGCTCGAACGCTTCGTCGACTTCGACCGGATCAATCACGGCGACACGCGTTTTTCGGTCGGCGCGGTCAATGTGCGGACGGGCAACTTCGCCTATTTCGACAATGCGACCGACACGATCTGCGCCGAACATATCATGGCGAGCGGGGCGCTACCTCCGGCTTTCCCCGCCATCGAGATCGAAGGTGAATTTTATTGGGACGGCGGATTGGTGTCGAACACGCCGCTCGACTGGATCCTGTCGTCGGGATCGGATCTCGACACGCTTGTCCTTCAGGTTGACCTGTGGTCGGCGCGGGGCGAACTGCCGGCGACGCTCGCCGATGTCGCGGTGCGGATGAAGGAGGTTCAGTTTTCCAGCCGGACCCGCGCCGCGACCGATGCGTTCCGCCGGACCCAGGCACTCAAGGCGGCGTTCGACGAGCTTCACCGCAACCTGCCCGACGACCTCGCCATGTCGGACGAAGCAAAACTGCTCGCTGCTGCGTCCGATCCGGCGGTATTCAACATCGTCCAGCTTGTTTACCGCTCGGAGACGTACGAGGGCCAGTCGAAGGACTATGAGTTCTCGCGCCGGACGATGGACGAACATTGGGCGGCGGGTAAGCGCGATGTGAAAAAGACGCTGGCCCATCCCCAAGTAACTGCCTTGCCGACGACCCCTTTCGGCGTCGAAGTGTACGACTTCACGAGCGACCAAACCTAATTCCGGTCGAGCGCCACGCCTAGCGCAGCGCGGCCGCCGTCGTTTCATAGTCGCGTTGCATCACCGTCGCGCGCGCGATCAGCCGCCCTGTCGCCAGGAGGGGCGCCGCGACATCGGTGCCACCGGCACTCGCCGCCGCCAGAGTTCCGGCGATGGCATCGAGCCGCTCGTGGATATCGCCGATCTGATTGCCGACCCGGTCCAGCGCGGTCAGTTCGAGCTGCGCCTTGGCCCATGCCGGGGTGTTCGTCGCGGTGCCACGCGCCGTCGCCGCCGCCGTTGCTATCGCCCTCTGCGCCGCGAGCCGCGCGGCGGCGTCGGTCAGGTCACGATCGATCACAGCCAGCTTCGCCGACACATCGTCGATTGCCACCGTCGGTGTCGGCACCTGCGGCACGGCTGGCGTCGTCACCGCGATCGCAGGCGAGCCGCACGACGCCGCACCGGTCGCGACGGCACATTTGCGCGTCTCCGACAGGACGGGCGGCGGCCCCTCGATCGAACGTCGGGCAAGGCTGGGCCACCCCCCGCCGCCGCCAGCACAGGCGGTGACAACGAGGAGCAGGACGGGGGACAGGCGGCGCATACAGCGCTCCTAAGGCGCGGCGTCGGCCCGGACAAGCACCTTCCACCAACCGCTTGCATCGCACCGAGGAGCCAATTAAAGGCAACGGCCTGCGCCCGTAGCTCAGCTGGATAGAGCATCAGACTACGAATCTGAGGGTCGGACGTTCGAATCGTTCCGGGCGCACCAAACTTCCGAACCGTGACTGGTGCTCGGGGCGACCGTCGTCGGTTGACCTTCGGCTCGAACCCGCGCGAAGGGTCGGTTCGCCCTCGTCGTCCGGGAGAATCCAATGCGCGTCATCAACCATCTTGTGGGCGGGTCCGCGACCGCTGGAACGTCAGGGCGGACGTCGGACGTGTTCGACCCGAATACCGGTTTCGTTCAGGCGCGTGTGGCGCTGGCGAGTGCCGCCGATCTCGATGCGGCTGTGGCCAACGCGGTCGCGGCGCAGCCGGCGTGGGGGGCGATGAACCCGCAGCGGCGGGCGCGGGTGATGTTTGCGTTCAAGGCGTTGGTCGAAGCCGAGATCGACGCCCTCGCCCATATGTTGTCGAGCGAGCACGGCAAGGTCATCGCCGATTCCAAGGGCGACATTCAACGCGGGCTCGAGGTGATCGAGTTTGCCTGCGGCATCCCGCACCTGCTCAAGGGCGAGTATACGATGGGTGCCGGTCCCGGAATCGACGTTTATTCGATGCGCCAGCCGCTCGGCGTCGTTGCTGGGATCACTCCGTTCAACTTTCCCGCGATGATCCCGATGTGGATGTTCGGCGTTGCCATCGCGTGCGGCAATGCCTTCATCCTCAAGCCGAGCGAGCGTGACCCGTCGCTGCCGCTGCGGCTCGGCGAACTGATGCTGGAGGCGGGGTTGCCGCCCGGCATCCTTAACGTCGTCCACGGCGACAAGGAGGTCGTCGACGCGATCCTCGACAACCCTGACGTTAAGGCGGTCAGCTTCGTTGGCTCGTCCGACATCGCGCACTACGTCTATCGGCGCGGTGTTGCGGCGGGAAAGCGCGTTCAGGCGATGGGCGGGGCAAAGAATCACGGCGTCGTGCTGCCCGACGCCGACATGGACCAGACCGTTGCGGACCTTGTCGGCGCGGCGTTCGGGAGCGCGGGTGAGCGGTGCATGGCGCTGCCGGTCGTCGTCCCCGTTGGCAAGGCGACGGCGGACGAACTGCGCGAGCGCCTGCTTCCCGAGATCGCCAAGCTGCGCCTCGGCGTCTCGACCGACAAAGACGCGCATTACGGTCCGGTCGTGTCGGCCGCACACCGCGCGCGGATCGAAAGCTATATCGACATGGGCGTCGCCGAGGGGGCCGAACTCGTCGTCGACGGACGCGGGTTCTCGTTGCAGGGGCACGAAGGCGGGTTCTTCGTCGGGCCAACGCTGTTCGACCACGTCAAGCCGACGATGCAGTCGTACAAGGACGAGATCTTCGGCCCCGTCCTCCAGATGGTTCGCGCCGAGAGCCTCGCCGAGGCGATCAGCTTGCCGTCGCAGCACCAGTACGGCAACGGCGTCGCGATCTTCACGCGGAACGGCCCTGCCGCGCGCGAGTTTGCCGCCACCGTCGATGTCGGCATGGTCGGTATCAACGTGCCGATCCCGGTGCCGGTCGCGTACCACAGCTTCGGCGGATGGAAGCGTTCGGCATTCGGCGATACCGGCATTCACGGGGTCGAAGGGGTGCGGTTTTATACCAAGATCAAGACCGTCACCCAACGCTGGCCAAGCCTCGACGCCGGTGCCGCAGTGACCGACAGCAGTTTTGTTATCCCGACGATGAAATAGTGCGCGACGGCGAGTCGCAGCTTCGGACCCAGCCGATTGACTACGGTCAGGATCGCTGACTATTTCTCGAAGTGTAACGAACTCAGGTGCCGATACGTGCGTTAGGGCTGGTGAGGGGCGACATGGCAGCTTGGCGGCAGGCCGATCGCGAGCGACCGATGCGGACAAGAAGGATGATTGATGCCATGGATGTTGTCGCCCTGCACCTGTCGCGCCGTGGCGTTATCGCCGGTGGGGTCGCGACGGTGGCGATAACGGGCGCAGCCGATGCGCGAACGGTCGCCCCGACACAGCCGGTCGCGACGATGCCGCTGTCAGTCGAGGTCAACGGGCGGCGGCACGACCTTCGGCTCGATCCGCGGACGACGCTGCTCGATGCGCTGCGCGACCACCTTCATCTGACCGGCACCAAGAAGGGCTGCGACCACGGCCAGTGCGGCGCGTGCACCGTCATCGTCAACGGGCATCGGATCAATTCTTGTCTCAGCCTCGCCCTACAGCACGACGGCGATAGCGTGACGACGATCGAGGGATTAGGGCAGCCCGGTCACCTCCATCCGATGCAGGCGGCGTTCGTCAAACATGACGGGTTTCAGTGCGGTTACTGCACGCCGGGGCAAATCTGTTCGGCGGTCGCGGTATTGGCGGAAATCAAGGCCGGTATTCCGAGCCATGTCAGCACCGATCTCGCCGCTCCCATGCACCCCACCAATGCCGAACTGCGCGAACGGATGAGCGGCAACATTTGCCGGTGCGGAGCGTATTCGAACATTGCCGAAGCGATCGCTGAAGTCGCGGGAGCCGCAGCATGAGGGCGTTCACCTATGAACGGGCAACCTCACCCGCCGGCGCAGCGGCTGCCGTCGCACAGCACGCCGGGGCGAAGTTTCTCGGGGGCGGCACGAACCTGCTCGATCTGATGAAGCTCGAGGTCGAGACACCGACTCACCTTGTCGACATACAGGATCTCAAGCTCGACCAAATCGAGGCGATGCCCGACGGCGGCCTGCGGATCGGCGCGTTCGTCAGCAACACTGCGCTGTCCGCCGACCGTCGCGTGCGCCGGGACTATGCCGTCCTGACCCGCGCAATCCAGGCGGGCGCGAGCGGACAGTTGCGGAACAAGGCGACGACGGCGGGCAACCTGCTCCAGCGGACACGCTGCCCGTATTTCTACGACACCAATCAGCCGTGCAACAAGCGGACGCCCGGGTCGGGGTGCGCCGCGATCGGCGGGTATAGCCGCCAGCTTGCCGTCATCGGCACGAGCGATCGGTGCATTGCGACCTATCCCGGTGATATGGCGGTTGCGCTGCGCGTTCTCGATGCGAACGTCGAGACGGTCGATGCCAAGGGGGCGACGCGCGTTATCCCGATCGCCGATTTTCATCGCCTCCCCGGCACCACGCCGGAGATCGACACCGTCCTTCGCCATGGCGAACTCATCACCGCGGTGACGCTGCCCAAGCCGCTCGGCGGCACCCATGTCTATCGCAAAGTCCGCGACCGCGCGTCGTACGCCTTTGCCCTGGTCTCGGTCGCCGCCGTCATCGCGCCCGATGGTAGCGGGCGCGTCGCCTTCGGCGGGGTTGCACCGAAACCATGGCGCACCCCAACCGCCGACGCCGCGATGCCACAGGGCGCAGCGGCGGTCGTCGATCAGGCGTTCGCTGGCGCGCACCCGACGCACGATAATGCGTTCAAGCTGACGCTGGCGAAGCGAACGCTCGCTGCGGCGATCGCTCAAGTGAGGACGGCATGAAGTTCGATACCCCCGCCGGCATCAACCCGATCGACCGGATGGCGGTCGTCGGCAAGCCGCACGACCGCGTCGACGGACCGCGCAAGGTGACCGGCACCGCACCTTATGCCTATGAACGCCACGACGTCGCCCCCGACGCGCTGTACGGCTTCATTCTTGGCGCGGCGATCGCCAAGGGTCGGATCGCCGGTATCGATTCGGCGCACGCCTTGGCAATGCCGGGCGTCCGTGCGGTCGTGACGTATCAGAACGCGGGCAAGCTCGAAAAGGGCAGCAAGAATACCGCCAAATTGCTGGCTGGTCCCGAAGTCGAGCATTATCATCAGGCGGTCGCCTTCGTCGTGGCCGACACGTTCGAACAGGCGCGCGCAGCAGCCGCAGCGGTTCAGGTCGACTACGTCCGCGCCCCAGGGAAATTCTCGCTGGCCGTCGCCGCAGCGGCGGCGAAGCCCGATGGCGGCGAAGCGGACGAGGGTGGCAAGGTTCCAGCAATCGACCGTGTCGGTGATTTCGAAGGCGCTTTCGCCGCCGCCCCGGTCACGCTCGACGCGACCTATACGACGCCCGACGAAGCGCACGCGATGATGGAGCCGTTCGCGACGACGGCGGCGTGGAATAACGGCGCGCTCACGGTGTGGACGGCAAACCAGATGATCGCGTGGGCACGCGAGGATCTTGCGACCATTTTCGGGCTGCCGAAGGACAAGGTGCGCGTCGACTCACCGTTCGTCGGTGGCGGCTTCGGCGGCAAGCTGTTCGTCCGCGCCGACGTCGTCCTCGCTGCGCTTGGCGCGAAGGCGACGGGGCGTCCGGTCAAGGTCGCGATGGCGCGCCCGCTGATGTTCAACAACTCGACCCACCGACCGGCGACGATCCAGCGCATTCGCCTCGGTGCCGACCGATCGGGCAAGTTGCTCGCGATCGCCCATGAGGCAACGTCGGGTAATCTGCCCGGCGGCGATCCCGAGACGGCGATCGATCAAACCAAATTACTTTACGCTGCGCCCAACCGTCTGACCGTGATGAACCTTGCGGTCCTCGATCTGCCCGAAGGCAATGCGATGCGGGCGCCAGGTGAGGCGTCGGGGCTGATGGCGCTCGAAATCGCGATGGACGAGATGGCGGAGAAGCTGGGCATGGACCCGGTCGAGTTTCGCATCGTCAACGACACGCAGGTCGATCCCGGCAAACCC
>JBBRQR010000149.1:0-7219 GCA_038226115.1 Sphingomonadales bacterium
AGACTGGGAGCGATCCATCGAAAGCGCCACGGCATGGGCAACCATCGCCAGCATCCGAATGCTCACACGCAGAATCGCAAGGCTCTCAACTCATTGAAGTACTTTTGAATCGGGCTCTCAGTGGCACGGTCTAGTGCAGTTCTCAGCGCGATCGCAGTCAGAATATGTGCTCGGTTATCAAGGGCGACATACATCTGGTTCAAGATGTTGTGCAGTTGATGATCCTTCTTCTGCATAGGATCGAACCAGACCGGTTTCGTTTTGGTTTCTGGCTTGGGGTATGTCGAATACTCTTTAGATACCTCATATTGGGTTTCACCCGTCGCATCGTAATACGGATAAGTCTCTTCGCTGTTCCAGCTTTCAGTCTGGTAAAATACTGCGTTGCAGCCAAGACATTCTAATAGCAATTGGTCAACACCGCCATTCATCGAGTGCCCAGAGTATTTATCTGCCCAGTCCCAAGCTTTATAAATCGTGCCATGTTTGGCACAGTTACGCTCGCCGTCGCACTTCGGGCAATGCGCCTTAACGATCTTGCTCTCGACGGTATTCGTTGCTTCCTTGTTCATGCTGCCCGAGATAGCAAACTATCCTACCTCCGCAAGCGGTCAATCACACAGGAACGACAACTATCTAAATTTGTGGCCTAAAGCCGAAATTTCAGCAATCCGCCAGTTGCGGCCCGACGTCTGACCTCCCCCTCATCCCACCATTCGCGCGATCATCCAGAAGGCGGCGATGCTGCCGATGGGGTAGGCGGCGGCGCGGCGGAACATCGCCAGTGCCGGGACTGATGCTCGGGCGATGAGGGCGAGGACGGCAAGGGCCACTGCGACAATCGCGAGCTGTCCCGCCTCCACGCCCAGGTTGAAGGTCAGCAGCGCCACCGGTACTTCGCCCTCGGGCATGCCAATCTCGGCCAGCGCACCGGCAAAGCCGAAACCGTGGAGCAGGCCGAATAGGAAAGCGACGACCCAGGGGATGCGTTCGGACAGCCGCGGCTTTGTCGGGTCGCGCTTCACCACTTCGACGGCGAGGAAGACGATCGACAGTGCGATGCAGATTTCGACCGGGCGCTGGCTGACGCCGAGAAAGCCGAGCGTTGCGCCCGCGAGCGTGATCGAATGCGCGATGGTGAACGCGGTCACCGTGCGCGCAATGACCCAGCCGCCGCCGAGCAGCAACACCAGCGACAGGACGAACAGCAAGTGGTCGTAGCCGCTCAGGATATGTTCGATGCCGAGCACGAAATAGGTGCCCGCGACCTGCGCCGACCCTGCGCGCGCGGCGACTTCGGTCATGGGCGCGGCAGCGGTCAGGCGCGCGGCTTGTACCGGTCGCCCGAGCGGCGCGATCCGGACCAGCGCGTCGGTCACCGTCTTGTCGAGACCCGACAGGCCCACCTCTGCGCCGACAAGCGGCTGGGTGCACTCATAGCGCCAGTCCGAATAGAGCGATCCTGCCTCGAGCCGGCGGATGGGCGGCCCGGCTTTGCAGAAAGCGGGCATCGTCGGACTGCCGTTCGCAGCGAGGCCGCCTTTTATCGGGGCCTTCAACCGGACATGCCAAATGCTCGCATCCGCTTGGGTGATTTCGAGATAGCCGGGGCGGAGCTCATCGGCGTTTGCGGGGTCCGACGCGAGGAGCGCGAGCAGGATGAGCCACAGAAGCCCGTGCCTCACGGCTTGGCGATCCGGATGGTGTAGCCGTCGAGCAGCGCCTGATAGGCGGCGTTCTCGCGCGCGACGCGGTTCGCCTCGCGCCAGTCGTTTTCGACTGCCTTTCGCACGCCGGCGAGCGGCGGCACCGCGCTGGGGGTGAGCTTTCGCAGGCGGACCAGGTGCTGGCCAAAGCCGGACGTCACCGGCCCTGCCCAGCGCCCGGGCGGCAGTGCGCCGACAGCGTTGGCAAAGCCGTCGCCGAACTGGCGGTCGATATCCCCGGACAGCGCATCATCGAGTTTCGGCGGGACCGACAGCGATTGCGCCAATGTCGCCGGGTTCGCGCCCTTGTCCAGTTGCGCCAGCGCCCGTCGCGCGGCGTCGGCATCGCTGCCGACATAGATCTGGTCGAAGCTGAGCGCCGGGGCCGTCGCATAATCGCGCGGGTTCGTGTCGAGCCATTGTTGCAGCGCCGCGTCGCTCGGCATCTCGTTCTCCGCCTGCGCCGCGACCAGAAACTCCATCTTCGACCGCATCCGCCGCCGGATGATGATGTCATCCGTGTCGAGGCCCATGCGGACCGCCTCGCGGTAATAAACCTCATCCTTGATCAGGTCGCGGATCAGCCCGTCGACTTCGGCAGGTGTCGGCTGGCGGTGCCATTGCGCTTCCCATTGCTCGGTCAGCCCGCGCACCTGCGCCTCGGTCACGGTGATCGACCGGTCGGCGGCGTCGCTCCCGCCGCCCCACACAGCGAAAATGAGCGCGCCCGCGACGAGGAAATGGACCAGCGGCTCGCGGACGATCTGCTTGGCGCGCTCAGTTAGGTTCATCCTTTAGGATGATACCAGATCGGCGAGGTGTAGGCGCGCTCCTGATCCTTCAGCCGCGTACCGGGCAGCAGTTTCGCCTTGTAGCGCAGTACGTCGAAGAGCACCCAGCGCGGCGTCGGGATTTCGAGGACGCGGACATAGTAGAATGCCTTTTGCCCTGCGTTGAATTCCGGGTCCGCCCACACCGTCGCCAGCTGCGGCGCGCCGATCGTGTTCTTGTAGCTTGCCGTCGCGATGTCGACGGTATCGCCCACCGGGGTCAGTCTGTCGCCGACCAGTTTGCGCGTCTCGGGATTGCTCCACACGACGTTGAAGATCTTTTCGTGCAACTGCCCGCCCGCATCGATCCAGCCCTTGACGATCTGGACACGGTCGAGGTTGGCCCCGATGGGATCCTTCAGCGCCGAGACAATGAACTTCGGCGCGCCCTTGGGGCCGCTGAGATCGCCGCCCATCGGCACGCCCGCGACATAGGCCGCCTTCACCCAGTCGCCCTTCAGCGCATCCTTGCCGAAATCCCACCCGCCGAAGAACCGCACCGTCATCCGCGGGCCGGTGGTCGCATAGGTTTCCTTGCGGAGCATCGCGTCGAAGAGTGCACTGCGCGAATTGCCGCGCGCCCAGACGCCCGCATAGCCGCCCGCCAGATACTGCCAGCCGAAGCGCCCCTGTGTGTTCCCAAGATTCTGCGGTGCCGAGGCGCGGGCCGCGCCGGGTTCGACGCCCGAATGCTTGCCGAAGAAGTTGTTCTCGTCGCCGGTCGCGAGGCCGGTGTGGCTGTCGGTCGAGCCGATCAGGCCGAACTTGTACGGGTTGACGCCGGTGCGCGCCTCGATGGCAAGGCCGCGCTTCAGCGCCTCGCGGACGTAATTACCCCCCTGCATATCGGGCGTCGTCAGGCGCTGCATCGTCAGATTGCCGATGTCCCACCCGGCCTTGCCGAAATCGGCGAACTCGTCGTTGGGCGAGAGGAAGGGATGCGCTTCGCTGTCGCCCTTGATCTGCGTCGCCTCGACCAGCGGCTCGTGCGCGGCGCGGCGGCGCGCATAGGCCGCCGTCATCGGCCCGCCGCCGGGGCCGACCATTTCGAACATCAGGCCGTTCGACACATTGCTGTTGTGCGGGATGGCGAGCACCTGCCCGCCCGTCGTCTTGGTATAGGCATCCATATAGTCCCACAGCTGGCTGACCGGCGTGTCACCCTGACCGGGGTCGTACGGCAGGACCTTGTCGGTCCGTTCCTTGCCGTCGCGGAACATGACGACGCGGTGCAGATTGTCGCCGCGCGGCATCAGCGTGTATTCAAAGCCAATGAACGCGGTGAACTTGCCGGGCTCGTTATAGCGTTCGACGATGCTGCTGTGCGTCGTCCAGATCTTGGTGGTGCGCTTTTTCTGCCCTTCCGGATCGTTCAGCGCGGCGGGCAGCGCGTTGCGGCCCGCGAGATCGATCAGTTCGGCGGTTACTTTCAGCCGCCCTTGCGGCCCTTCGTGCATGGTGTCGTGCCAGCGTAAGAGCGTCGGGTCTCGGATGAACAGGCTCGGCGCATCGTAGAGCGCCTGCGTCGCGCCAAGCCCGCCCGAATGGTCGGCGATGACGAGGAAATCGAGCGGGCGGTCGAGCATTGCCTTGAGACCGCCGCTTGCGGTCACTTCCTCGCCGCGGGCGAAGCGCAGCGCGTCTTCGGGGCCCAGCTTTGCGCCAAAGGCAAACGCATCGACCGAGTTGCTGGTGTGGAGGTGCGTGTCACCCCAATAGACGCGCTCGGGATAGGCAGTCAGCTTCACATCGGCATCGGTCTTGCCGTTCATGCTTCCCGTGCGCTGGCAAGCCGCGAGTGCAGTCAGAGCAATGCCCAGCGCCAGCCCCGGAGCCAGCGATTTCTTCATCGGCAGTTTCATTCATGCCTCCCCATTCGCGCGCCTCCTCTGCCGGGAGGACGCCAGACTACATCAATCGGCTCTGGACGATATCGGTTTTGCCTGCGGGCAGGCTGAACATCATCCCGTCCTCGCCGACCACGATCGGCCCCGGATAACGCGACGCGGCATCGCCGAGGAACGCCGGGTAAAAAAATTTCGACGGGATAGACGGCACGATGTGGCTGAGCACCAGTTCCTTCACCCCCGCCGCTTGCGCGACCTCCGCCGCCTGTTCGGGTGTGGTGTGGTAATTGAGAATATCGCGCGTAATCTGGGCGAGGTTCTTCATGCCTTTCGCTGCGAGGCTCGCGGTCATCATCTTCACCAGATTGGGCTGCAGTGCTTCGTGAACCAACAAGTCGGCACCTTTCGCCGCAGCGGTCAGCGTCGCGGACTTTGCAGTGTCGCCGCTGATCACGACCGACCGCCCTTCATAGTCGAAACGGTAACCGACTGCGGGTTTTACCGGCCCGTGATCGACACGGATCGCGGTGACTTTCAGCCCGTCCTTTTCGAACACGATGACCGTATCGCCCTGCCCGGGTTCGGGCAGCGCAAAGGGCATGGCGGTGCCGCCAGCACCGGTCGGCGGGGCAATCGCGGGGCCATGATGGCCGGTACGGTAGGTGTCGTCGATCGCATAAGCCGCGTTGAAGCCCGCAACGACGCGCTCGACCCCGGTCGGCCCATAGACCGGCAGCGCTGACGTATTGGTGCCCGCCGTCCAGCGCGTCATCATCAGCGGCCCCATGCCGTCGATATGGTCCGAATGGAAATGCGTCAGGAACACGCCCGAAATCCGGCCGAGCGGCAAGCCCATCAGGTTGATGTTGCGCCCGCCGCCCTCGCCGATGTCGACGACGAAAACTTGCTTGCCTGCGATCACCACATTGCACGGGCCCGAGCGGCTTGGATTGGGCAGCGGCGACCCGGTGCCGCACAGCGCGGCATGCAGACCATCGGGCAGCCCCATCGTGCTGTCGCGGCCGACGCGCCCGCCAACCGCGCGTTCGAAGAGCGCGGAGCCGATGGCAGCCTGCTGAGATCTCACTGTAAGGAATACCATCACCAAGACACCGGCCAGCGCGATAATGAGCTTGTTGCGCGTCCGCATATTTTCTTCCCACCGATTATCGTTCGACTATCGCGCCATGTAATGGCATTAGCAATGCCAATATCGTGACTTAGTCGCGCTGCCTTGGGGGATTTGCTATGAGATTATCGGTGCGTATCGCGGTCGGGCTGGTTGGTTTGTTCAATTTCATTCTTGGGTTGGGCTTTCTGTTCAGCCCGATCCAGCTGGCGACACGCTTTGCCCTGTCGCCCATCGAGACGCAGGGTCTGGCAACGATCCGCGCGGACTTCCCTGCATTCTTTCTCACCGGGGCGATCTTTGCGATGGTCGGTGCCTGGCGCGCCAATCCAAAGCCCTTGCTCGTCCCGCTGGTGCTTCTAAGCTTTGCGCTTGCCGGTCGCTTCGTGAGCATCGCAATAGACGGAATGGTATCCACGACCTTCCCCCCGATGATCGCGGAAGCCCTTATGATCGGCATCATACTTCTGGCACGCAGGGCGCTTGTCAGCGGATCAGCCGCGGATCCGACAAGTGAACGAGTGGCAGCTTCCTAGCCAGCGTTACGCTCTTTGTACGCATCCGGTGAAGGCCGCGGATTTTTTTGATCGGCTCAGGCGGGTGTTGTCAGCCTAATCGCAGCTCGTCTCCGATTGACGCGCTGATCCCGTATTGAGCATGTTTCAGGCAGCAAGCAATTGCCACTCGGCGAGAGCGACCGCTCGGCGGGTTTTGTAGGTTTGGCGACCAACGAGATGGCGTTCGTGGTTGAAATGGTTGTGGACCGAGGCGTGGACGGAAGCGAACTTCTGGAGCGTCTTCATTTGCCGAAATCGTAACATGGCACGCTCTCGTCGTCGGAACGGCAGGCGGCTGTTCTCCACCCGGTTGTTCATCCATCGGCCCATCTCACGGCGGTCGAGATTGCCCAATTCGCGCATCGCGGCCGGGTAGGAACGCAGTCCGTCGGTGACTATGGCACCAGGTCGGCCGTGGCGTTTCAAGGCTTTCCTCAGAAACTTCAAAGCCGCTGCTTTGTCGCGCTTTTTCGTGACAAAGGATTCGAGGATCTCGCCCTCGTGATCAACCGCTCGCCACAGGTAATGACGCTCGCCGTTGATCCTGACGAACACCTCGTCGAGGTGCCATCGCCAGTGATGAAACCCACGCATGCGCAAGACACGTTGCCTTCGGATATCAGCCGCGAACAGCGGCCCGAACCGGTTCCACCACAACCGAACCGTCTCGTGGCAAATGTCTATTCCCCGCTCGAACAGCAGGTCCTCGACATTGCGCAGCGATAGCGGGAACCGAACATACATCATCACCACCAAGCGGATTACCTCTGGTGACGAGTTGAAATACCGAAAAGGGTCAGATTTAGATTTCGATCGGCGGCTCATGTCGCCAAACTACCGCCCCTCCCCCATACGGTCCATTTGCTTTGACAGCACCCGCGCCGGTCGTCGGACGGGTTCGGTGGTGGTTCGCCGCCGCCCCGCCGTCCGGCTTGCAGCGAGTCCGCGCGCTGCTGACGAACTCAAGG
The DNA here is from genome assembly GCA_038226115.1 of Sphingomonadales bacterium. GTDB lineage: Bacteria > Pseudomonadota > Alphaproteobacteria > Sphingomonadales > Sphingomonadaceae > Polymorphobacter_B. The sequence goes on from JBBRQR010000149.1 coordinate 7,038, forward strand.
GCGTTCGCTGCGCTGCGCTTGGCGGGGCCTGCGCTTAGCGCATCAGCACCAGTTCCTCCGCCATCGTCGGATGCAGCGCGACGGTTTCGTCGAACGCCGCCTTGGTCAATTTCGCCTTCACCGCGATGGCGAGCGCCTGCATGATTTCCGGTGCGTCGGGGCCGATCATGTGCGCACCGACG
>JBBRQR010000150.1:0-7205 GCA_038226115.1 Sphingomonadales bacterium
GACCGCAGCGGTGATCGTGGCGGGGATCGTGGCGGGGATCGTTGCCGCCCCGGCGCTGCTCGCGGCCACGGCGACCGCGATGACAAACCATCTGACCATCCGCAGACTCCCACAACCGGCCACCGATGTAGCCGATCGCGCGGCCCAATCACAAGATCGGCCCGCACCGTTCGAACAACGCTGAAAGACTGGAGCGGGCGAAGGGATTCGAACCCTCGACCCCGACCTTGGCAAGGTCGTGCTCTACCCCTGAGCTACGCCCGCTCGGGCAGAAGCGCGGGGGTTGCCCACGCTTCGGGAGACGCGCTCGCTACACAGTCGCGGGCCGCGGTGCAAGGGTGTTTGTGTCGGCGGGTGCCGCGGCCGTCCCTCGCCACGACCGCTATTGGCAAGCCGCGTCGCCCGCCCCCATATGCCGACCGACCCGATACCCACTCGAATGATGGAGCGCCGCGTGGCCAGCCTGTCCACTCCCCAAGCCGATAAAGCCAGTATCGCGGCGTTCAAGCGCGACGTCATCGATGCGTCTGCGACCACGCTCGTCCTCGTCGATTTCTGGGCGGAATGGTGCGGCCCGTGCAAGACACTGACGCCGATTCTCGAACGCGCCGTCGCGGCGACCGGGGGTCGGGCGACGCTGGTCAAGCTCGACGTCGACCAGCATCAGGCGATCGCCGCACAGTTTCGTGTCCAGTCGATTCCCACGGTCTATGCTTTCATCGGCGGCCAGCCGGTCGACGGTTTTCAGGGTGCGCTCGGCGAACGCGAGGTCAAGGCGTTCATCGACCGCCTGCTCGGCGCTGTCCCACCCGCACCCGGCGACCCGGAAACCGAGGTGCTGGAGATGATCGTCGCGGGAAACGCCGCGCTCGATGAAGGTGCCGCCGCCGAGGCCGCCGAGATGTTCGGCGCATTGGCGCAGGAGTTTCCCGATCGGGTCGAGGTGATCGCCGGCTATGCCCGTGCGCTTGTCGCGCTCGGGCAGCCCGCCGCCGCCGAGACGGCGTTGAGCGCGCTTCCCGCCGATGCGAAGGATCCGACGCTCGCGCAGACCCGCGCGGCGATCGCGCTGGCGAAGGATGCGGTGCCGGTCGATGATCTCGCCCTGCTCGCGGCGCGCGTTGCCGCCGATCCCGATGACCATGCCGGGGCGGTCGAGCTGGCCGGGGGGCGGATGGCGGCGGGGGACCGCGACGGCGCGGCCGACGTTCTGCTCGCGTCGATTGCGCGCGACCGCGCGGCGAACGACGGGGCGGCGCGAACGAAGCTGCTCAAGATGCTTGAGGCGGCGGGGTTTGCCGATCCGTGGGCAGCGGCGGTTCGTCGCCGCCTGTCGACGATTCTGTTCGCATGACCCTATAAGGGCAGATGATGACCGAGGATTCCCCGATGCTGCCCATCGTCCTGCCGGTGTTCCCGATCGGCGGAGCGGTGTTGTTGCCGCGCGGGGTGATGCCGTTGAACGTCTTCGAGCCGCGCTATCTGGCGATGATCCGCGACGCGATGGCGGGCGACAAGTTGATCGGCATGATCCAGCCGCGCGCGTCGACGGATGACGAAAAGCCCGGACTGTTCGGCGTCGGTTGCGCCGGACGAATCACCGAATTCCGCGAAACCGGCGACGGGCGGATGATCATCGCCCTGACCGGCGTCGCGCGCTTCGCCGTCGCCCGCGAGCTCGACGTCACGACGCCGTACCGTCAAGTAATGCCCGATTTCGACGCCTTTGCCGACGATGCGGGCGAGCCGCTGCCGCTCGCGCCCGCCGCGCGATCGGCGCTTGAAACGACACTGCGCTCGTATCTCGATAACCAGGGATTGAGCGCCGACTGGAAGGCGGTCGCCGAGGCCGACGACGATTCACTGGTGACGACGCTCAGCGCAGTATGCCCGTTCGACCCGGTCGAGCGTCAGGCGCTGCTCGAGGCGCGCGATCTGCCGACGCGGGCGGCGACGCTCAATGCGCTGATGACCTTTGCGCAGGGGTCGGGCGGGAGCGACGGGCGGATGCTCCAGTGAGCGACGCGGCGGGCGCGGCGCCTCGGCCCATGCCCGACCCGCGTCTGCTCGGCATCCTCGTCTGCCCGCTGACGCGGATGCCGCTGCGCTACGACGCCGACGCGGAGGAATTGATTAACGACGCCGCCGGCTTGGCCTATCCGATCCGCGACGGCGTACCGATCATGCTGATCGAGGAAGCGCGCGAGCTTTAGCTTACGGGCGGTTCCCACAGTTCGATGGCGTTGCCCTCGGGGTCATGGATGCGCGCGAAACGTCCGGTTTCGGGAGAATCCCATTCGGCGCGGGTATCGATGGTGATGCCCGTTGCAAGCAGTCCGGCGAGCAGGTCGTTGATGCCGGTCACCCGCAGGTTGAGCGTGAACGCCTTGTCGGCGGCGAAGTAATCGCTGTCGGCTTTGAACGGCGCGAAGACAGTCGCGCCGCCGACGGTCGTCCATGTCCACGGGTCGTCGTCGTTTCCGCCCGTACCGTCACACCCGCCACCGACGTTCAGATGCGCCTTGTACCATGCCGCCAAGGCATCGGGATCGCGCGCTCGGAAGAAAAAGCCGCCGATGCCGGTTACGCCCATTGCCTGCTCCGCGAGTTATCGCGGCACGAGGGTCGGCTACAGCGCCTCGCCGGTCAATAACTTCGGGCGGTCGCCGGTCTCGCCGCGCGCTTCGGCCATGAAGCGGCGCTTGAGGGCCGGGATGCGCTCGACCGCCGCGAGGCCAAAGCGCCGTGCGGCGGCGGGGGCGGCTCCGGGCAGCGCGAACAGGCGGTTGAGGCCGTCGGTGACCGCGCCGACCATCGAATTGTCGAGCCGACGCCACGCCGAATAGCGCGCCGTCACCGCCGGTGCGCCGAGGTCGAGCCCCAGCCGCGCGGCGTCGACGAGAACCTCGGTCAGCGCCGCGACGTCGCGCAGCCCCATGTTGAGGCCTTGGCCCGCGATCGGGTGAATTCCGTGCGCGGCGTCGCCGATCAGGACCATCCGCTCGGCGGTATAAGCAGCGGCGTGGTGGTAGCCGAGCGGGTATGAGGCGGCGGGCGCGATCACCGTTACGGTGCCGAGCAGCCCGCCGATGCGCTTTTCGATCTCGGCGGCGAGCGCGCGCGGGCCGAGTTTGAGCGTCCCCGCCGCCGCCGGATTTTCGACCGTCCACACGATTGCCGACCGGTTCGCGCCGTCGCCGCCCGCTTCGTTTGATGCCAGCATCGGCAGAATCGCGAACGGCCCGGTCGGGTAGAACAGCTCGAATGCGGTATGGTCATGCGACACCGTGTGTTCGATCATCGTCACGATCGCGGTCTGCGGATAGCTCCAGCGCGCGACGGCGATGCCTGCACCGTCACGGATTTTCGAGCGGCGGCCATCGGCGGCGACCAGCAGCGGAGCGGTCAACACGGTGCCGTCGCCGAGCGTCACCGTCACTCCGTCGGCACCGCGATCGATATGCGCGGCGGTCGCAGGCGCGTGGAGCGCAATCCCCGCCGCCGCGCGCCCGGCGGCAAGCAAATGCGCGCGCAGGTGGCGATTCTCGATCATATAGCCGAGCGCCCCGCCCGCGCCGTCGCTTTCCAGGGCATCGAATACCAGCGGCTTCACCTGGATGCCGTCGCTAACGCGGATGCGGTGGATCGCGCACGACTGGTCGTCGATCATCGCGCCGAGGCCGATCGCCCGGAACATGCCCGCCGACGCGCTGGCGACCGCTGACGCGCGCCCGTCGAAGGCGGCGGTCAGCGTCGCGTCGAGGTTGGCGGCGTCGACCACCGCGCTCGTGACGCCGTGCGCGTCAAGCGCGAGCGCCAGCGTCATGCCGACCAGCCCGCCGCCGATGATGATGACGTCGTGGTTCATGGATTTCGTCATAGCGGCCCCGTGTGGCGGTGCGAAGCGGCGCGACGCCGCGGCACGACCGTGGGCCTGCAACGACGACGGTTAGTGCTGACAGCAATGAGGGACAGGCGTGTCATTCGGGCCACTATAGCATCGAAACGCCGGTACGGGACAGGGTTGCGGGCCGGGTATGTTCTTGACCGATTCGCGCCCGGGCGGCACTGTCGTGATCGGTCGGGAGGAGTTCGATGGCAACTGCGGCACCGACACGAAGGGCAAGCGCGGGCATCGTCGCCCCGGCGCTCGTCGTCCGTGCGCGCCGCGTCGGCACTGTCGCCGTCGGGATCGCCGTTATCGTCGTCGCGCTGGCGGTGGCCGTGGCGCTGCTGACCTATCATCCGGGCGATCCGTCGTTCGATACCGTTACCGGCACGGACGCGCGCAATGCGCTCGGCGGCGTCGGCGCGTGGATCGCCGATGCCCTGCTGATGCTGGTCGGCTGGGCGGCGGGCGCGTTGCTGCCGATGGCGGTCGTCGTCGGGGCCCGGCTGTTTCGCGGCACCGGCGTCGCGAAGCTGCGCCGCTATGCAGCAGCGACGGTCGTCGGGGCGCTGGCGCTCGCGGCGGCAATCGGTCTGGTCCTGCCCGATCCCGACGCCGCGCTGCCGGCCGGAACCGGTGGGGTCATCGGTCTCGCGGCTGATCGTCTGGGCGACGCGCTCGATGTGACCCCGCTGTTCGGTGCCGTGCTGCTGTCGTGCGTCGTCGGCGCGCTTCTGTTCGTTATTGCGTTCGCCTTGCTGGCGTGGGGGTCGGGGATCGACCGCGCCGATGTCGCCCGGATCGCCTCGCTGTTTCGCGCGCACGACGACGAGGCCGATCCGGTTGCCGCCCCGGCCCGGCCCCGGCGCGTGGCCGACCCCGACGCGAGCGTCCACGCCGCCGCGCCGCGGGCAACGATCGTCGTGCCCGCCGCTGCTTCTGCCGCCGCGCCGTCGGCCCGTCGCGGGCGGCGCGAACGTCAGCCGACGCTCGGTCTGGGCGACGTGTACGAACTGCCCCCACTCGACCTGCTCAAACCGGCTCCGAAGGGCCCGGTGGCGAAGATCGACCGCGCGAGCCTCGAACAAAATGCCCGCCTGCTCGAATCGGTGCTCGAGGATTTCGGCGTCAAGGGGCGGATCGGCGACGTTCGTCCCGGCCCGGTCGTGACAATGTACGAACTCGAACCGGCCCCCGGCTTGAAGGCGAGCCGGGTGATCGGTCTGTCCGACGACATCGCCCGCTCGATGAGCGCGGTCAGCGCGCGCGTTGCTGTCGTGCCGGGGCGCAACGTCATCGGGATCGAACTGCCCAATTCGAATCGCCAGATGGTGACGCTGTCCGAACTGCTCGCGTCGAGCGCGTTCGACGATCAGTCGGCCGCCTTGCCGCTGGTGCTCGGCAAGAACATCGCCGGTGATCCGGTCATCGCCGACCTGTCGCCGATGCCGCATCTGCTCATTGCCGGGACGACGGGGTCGGGCAAGTCGGTCGGGCTCAACTGCATGATCCTGTCGCTGCTGTACCGGCTGTCGCCGCAGCAGTGCCGGATGATCATGATCGACCCGAAGATGCTCGAATTGAGCGTCTATGACCGCATCCCGCATCTGCTCAGCCCCGTCGTGACCGAACCGGCGAAGGCGATCCGCGCGCTCAAATGGGCGGTCGAGCAGATGGAGGACCGCTATCGGATGATGTCGACGATCAACGTCCGCTCGCTCAGCGGCTTCAATCAGCGCGTTCGCGAAGCAAAGGCGAGCGGCAAGCCGTTTATCCGCAAGGTCCACACCGGCTATGACGACGACGGCGTCGCGATCTATGAGGAGGAGACGCTCGACTTCGACACGCTGCCGTTGATCGTCGTCGTTGTCGACGAACTCGCCGATCTGATGATGACGGCGGGCAAGGAAGTCGAATTTCTCATTCAGCGGCTGGCGCAAAAGGCGCGCGCGGCGGGCATTCATCTCATCATGGCGACGCAGCGCCCGTCGGTCGACGTCATCACCGGCGTCATCAAGGCCAATTTGCCGACGCGGATCAGTTTCTCGGTGACGTCGAAAATCGACAGCCGGACGATCCTTGGCGAACAGGGGGCCGAACAGCTGCTCGGCAAGGGCGACATGCTGTATATGCCCGGCGGCAAGCAGGTCATCCGCGTCCACGGTCCGTTCGTCAGCGACGAGGAGGTCGAGGCGGTCGCCGATTATTGCCGGACGCAGGGCCGCCCCGATTATGTCGACGCCGTCACCGAAGAACCGTCGGAAGGCGACGGCGTCTTCGGCCTCGATCTCGAAGGCGGCGGCGAAGAAGCCGAGACCTACCGCAAAGCGATCATGATCGTCGCCGAGTCGCGCAAGGCGTCGACCAGCTACCTCCAGCGTACCCTCCGCGTCGGCTACAACAACGCCGCCCGCCTGATCGAGCGGATGGAAAAGGACGGCTATGTCGGCGTCGCCGACCACGTCGGACGCCGCGAAGTCCTGATCGACACCGACGGGATGCGGGTGTGAGGGTCGGCGATTAAGCGCTTGCGGTTGACGTAGCGTCATCGGCTACGACTCGGGAATGACGACGCTCAGCATCACCGAAGTCTGCTGCCGCACCGGGCTTTCCACCCGCGCTCTACGCTTTTACGAGGTGCGCGGCCTAGTCTCGGCGCAGCGGACGGCGGCAGGACAGCGGCGCTACGGCGCGGGCGAGGTCGCGCGGCTGCACCACGTCACTGCCCTCAAGCGCGCCGGGTTTAGCCTCAAGCAGATTGCGGCGCTGACCGGTGCGGCATGGCTCGACCTTGACGAACTGATCGCCGCGCAGATCGCGGAACTGACCGCACGCCGCACGAATATCGATGACGCGCTGGCGGGGTTGCGCGCGACTCAGGCGGCGCTGACGCGGGGCGAGCCGATCGACCTCGATACCTTTTGCACGCTGATCAAGCAGGGAGAGAAGACGATGACCGACGAAACCTCGTGGAAAAAAGTCGCCGATCGCTTTTATTCGCAGGACGAGCAGGCGCGGTGGCGGGAAAAAATGAACGCCTTGCCGACCGATTTTGACCCGGCTGCGTATCAGGCGAAATGGACCGACCTCGGCGGGCGGATCGCGGCCGATCTGCCGATGGACCCGACGTCGGACGCCGCGCAGGCGTATCTCGCCGAATGGAACGCGCTGCTCGCGCCATTCAACATGGCCGCCGACGCGCGGATGAAAACCGAGACGGTGGCGATGTACGACCGGATGGACGAATGGTCGGGCGATGCCTCGCCGGGGTTCACCAAGGCGGTGTGGGACTTCATCAAGACGGCGGCAGTGGCGC
>JBBRQR010000151.1:0-7156 GCA_038226115.1 Sphingomonadales bacterium
ACATCCTCTACCGCCGCGATTCTGCGGTCGTTATGGAATGGATAAATTAAGTCACCTAAGACTGGAAACGGGACGACGGGATGCCAACCTCGGCAATGCCAACGGCGGCCCGAAGGGGACTGCGTTCAACCTCGACAGCACCATTCGCGAACCTGGGGCATGGTTACCTACTGTACAGACGCTCAGCCTAAAAGTCGGCAGCGGCGGCGACGGCGGGTCTTGCCTTCGCGCTCGCTTGCCGCTAACGGCGCACTCCACGTCAAACACTCACGCAGGGGCAACCCTTCCGGTGCCCGGGTTAGCTCGGTTCACACCCCCTGCGGCGGATCAACCGGATAGAGGAGAGATACTTATGGCGACCCCCGTCGTCTCGATGGCGCAATTGCTTGAGGCAGGCGCCCACTTCGGCCACCAGACCCACCGCTGGAATCCGAAGATGAAGCCGTACATTTTCGGCGATCGCAACGGTGTCCACATCATCGACCTGTCGCAGACCGTGCCGCTGTTCGCGCGCGCGCTGGATTTCGTCCGTGCGACCGTCGCGTCGGGGGGCAAGGTACTTTTCGTTGGGACCAAGCGGCAGGCGCAGGATCCACTCGCCGAGGCCGCCCGTCGCTCGGGCCAATATTATGTCAACCACCGCTGGCTCGGCGGCATGCTGACCAACTGGAAGACGATCTCCGGGTCGATCCGCCGCTTCAAGACGCTTGAGGAGCAGTTGTCGGGCGACACCGCCGGACTGACCAAGAAAGAAGTCCTCAAGCTGACCCGCGAGCGCGACAAGTTCGAGCTTTCGCTTGGCGGCATTCGCGATATGGGCGGGTTGCCGGACATTATCTTCGTGATCGACGTCAACAAGGAAGAACTCGCGATCAAGGAAGCCGCGACGCTCGGCATCCCGGTTATCGCCGTCCTCGACACCAATACCGATCCGAGCGGCATCGCCTTTCCGGTGCCGGGCAACGACGACGCAAGCCGTGCGATCCTGCTTTATTGCAACGCCATCGCCGACACGATCATCGACGCGCGGCAGGGCCGTCAGGCAAACCAGGGCATCGACCTCGGCGCGATGGACGAGCCGCCGATGGAGTTCGCTGCACCTGAGCCAGTCCATGCTGAGCCGCTGCCCGAGACGATGGTTGAGGCACTCGGTGAAGTTGGCGTCCATGTGGCCGAGCCAGCCGATGTCGAGGTTGCCGCGCAGGCGATCGAAGTCGCGACTGCCGCAGCGTTGGCGGTTCCCGACGCCGCCGAAGCCTGATTACAAGTTCTGTTATCCTCGCGAAGGCGGGGGGCCCAAGACCTCGAACCATTGAGTTCATGGGTCCCTGTATTCGCGGGATGACACCAACACCCGCTAGCCGCTAGTAACGAAAGGAGCCGTTCTCATGGCTGACATTACCGCGAGCATGGTCAAGGACCTGCGCGACCGCACCGGCGCTGGCATGATGGACTGCAAGAAGGCGCTGAATGAAAACGGCGGCGATATGGAGACGGCGGTAGACTGGCTGCGGACAAAGGGTCTCGCCAGCGCGGCGAAGAAGGCCGGTCGCACCGCCGCCGAGGGCCTTGTTGGCGTTACCGTCGCCGGCACCCGCGGCGCTGTGGTCGAAGTGAATTCTGAAACTGATTTCGTTGCCAAGAACGACCAGTTTCAGGCGTTTGTCCGCACCGTCACCGGGATGGCGCACACACACGGCGACGATGTCGCTTTGTTGAGCGACGCGATGTACCCCGAGCGTGACGGCATGAGCGTCAAGGACGTGCTGACCCACAATATTGCGACCATCGGCGAGAATCAGTCACTGCGGCGCGCGAAGATCGTCGAGGTCAGCGAGGGGATTGTTGTGTCGTATGTGCACAACGCCGTCGTCTCCGGTCTTGGCAAGATCGGCGTCCTCATCGGCTTGCAGTCGTCAGCCGATGCGAGCGTCCTCGAGCCGCTCGGTCGTCAGATCGCGATGCACATCGCCGCCGCCAACCCGTTGGCACTCGACGAGAGTGGCCTCGACCCCGTCGTCGTCGAGCGCGAACGCGCGATCGCCCGCGAGAAAGCGGCCGGTTCGGGCAAGCCCGCCGACATCATCGACAAAATGATCGAAGGCGGCGTCAAGAAGTATCGTCAGGAGAACGCCCTGCTAACGCAGGTGTTCGTCATCGACGGGAAGTCGAAGATTGCCGACGTTGTCGCGGCCGCTGCCAAGTCCGCCGGTACGCCGATCACGGTTACCGAGTTCGTGCGTTTTCAGCTTGGCGAAGGCATCGAAAAAGCGGCAACCGACTTCGCTGCCGAAGTCGCCGCCGCTTCGGGCGTGGCGCAGCCCAGTGGGCCGACTGAGACCAAACCAGCGTAATACGTGGTTGTCGTCCCCGTAAAAGTGGGAAGCCGTCTCGCGAAACCTGGCGGGAGGTGGGTTCCCGCTTTCGCGGGGATCACACTGTAAGGGGATGGGGTTGGCTTTGTCGGTCCGCGTCCCTAATGTCGCACCGTTACCCGGAGTTACCCCCTCAGCCATGGCTCGTCCCGCGTACAAACGCATCCTGTTGAAGCTGTCGGGTGAGGCGTTGATGGGGTCGGGCCAATACGGCATCGACCCCGCTGAAACGGCGCGGATTGCTGCCGAGGTTAAACGTGCGCGCGACGCCGGATTCGAACTCTGCCTTGTGGTCGGCGGCGGCAATATTTTCCGCGGGCTGGCAGCGGCGGCCAAGGGCTTCGACCGTGCCAGCGCCGACTATATGGGGATGTTGGCGACGGTGATGAACGCGCTCGCGGTTCAGAACGCGCTTGAACAGGTCGGGGTCGATACGCGGGTTCAGTCGGCGATCCCGATGGCGACGGTTTGCGAGCCGTACATTCGACGCCGCGCCGAAAGGCATATGGAGAAGGGGCGGGTGGTGATCTTCGCTGCCGGGACGGGCAATCCGTTCTTCACCACCGACACTGCCGCCGCCCTCCGCGCTGCCGAAATGGGCTGCGACGCGCTATTCAAGGGCACGAGCGTCGACGGGGTTTACGACGCCGATCCGAAGCAGGTCGTCGGTGCCACACGCTATGACACGCTTAGCTTCGGCAAGGTGTTGGCCGATGATCTTAAAGTGATGGATGCGAGTGCGGTGGCACTGTGCCGCGACAATAATATCCCGATCGTCGTGTTCAACATTCGCGCCGAGGGTAGCCTGACGGCGGTCCTTGCGGGCGAGGGCGTCTCGACGACCGTGGGTGGATAAGGAAAGCAAATGGCAGTTTTCGACCCCGTCGCGCACAAGACCGATCTCGACCGGCGGATGAACTCGGCGGTCGACGCGTTGCGGAGCGACCTTGGCGGATTGCGTACCGGGCGCGCATCGACGTCGCTCCTCGACCGGGTGACGGTCGAGGTCTATGGCTCGAACATGGCGCTCAGCCAGGTCGCGACGGTCACGGCCCCTGATGCGCGGATGCTCGCGGTGCAGGTGTGGGACAAGTCGAATGTGCAAATGGTCGACAAAGCGATCCGCGCCGCCGGGCTGGGCCTGAACCCGATCGTCGATGGCCAGACGCTCCGCCTGCCCATCCCCGACCTGACCGAGGACCGTCGCAAGGAACTCGCCAAGCTCGCGTCGCAATATTCGGAGAAGGCCAAAATTGCCGTCCGCAACGTCCGCCGCGACGGAATGGAGGGGCTGAAAGCCGCCGAGAAGAAGGGCGACCTGAGCCAGGACGAGCAGAAACGTCTTGAAACCGAGGTGCAGAAATCGACCGACAAGATCGTCGGTGAAATGGACGCCGTGTCGGGTGCGAAGGAAAAGGAAATCCTCGGGAAGTGAGCCTTCGCGCCGCTCCCAAGATCACGCCCAGCCGTGAAGCGCCCATCGCCACCGCGACGGCAGCGACTCCGCGCCACGTCGCGATCATTATGGACGGCAATGGGCGCTGGGCGAAGGCACGTCACCTTCCGCGAATCATGGGTCATCGCAAGGGCGTCGAGGCGGTGCGGCGGACGATCGAGGCCGCCCCTGATCTGGGTATCGAGGTGCTGACGCTCTACGCGTTTTCGAGCGAGAACTGGCGCCGACCGGCAGACGAGGTCAGCGACCTGATGGGGCTGCTTCGCCATTATCTGCGCACCGAGATTGCCGAGCTCCACGCCAATGGTGTGCGGCTGCGCTTCATCGGCGATACCGCCGCCTTGTCGGATGATGTTGTGGCGATGCTTGATCAGGCGACGGTGCTGACGGCAGCGAATGCCCGGATGACGCTGGTGCTGGCGTTGAATTACGGCTCACACGACGAGATCATTCGCGTGGCGCGGGCGATGGCGGTCGAGGCGGCGGCGGGAACACTCGATCCCGGCGCGATCGACGCGGATGCTGTTGAAGCACGGCTAGATACTGCCGGTCTGCCGCCACCCGACCTCGTCATCCGCACCAGCGGCGAGCAACGGTTGTCAAATTTCCTCATGTGGCAGGCGGCCTACGCCGAACTCGTTTTCACCGATCAGCTGTGGCCCGATTTCAACGCCGCGTCGCTTGCCGCCGCAGTGACGGCGTTCGGCCAGCGCGATCGTCGCTATGGCGGGCGGTAGCGTGGCCGCCCCGCGCACCAGCGGCGGACTGGCGACGCGCGTTGTCGTCGGCGTCGCGCTGGCGGCGGTCGCCATCGCGGCGGTGTGGGCCGGCGGCGTCGCCTTCACTACGCTTGTCGCGACCGCCGTCCTGCTTATGAGTGCCGAGTGGAGCGTGATGCACGGCATCGCGCGCGGCTTTCGCTTGGCGACCCTCGTCGCCCTTGCGTTTGCCGCGGGGGTAACGGTCTATGTCTCGGCAATCGACGCGCTGGTCGTGCTGGCGGCAAGCGCCGGGATGCTCGGCCTGTTCATGCGCGGCTTTGACCGGCGGCGGGCATTCTGGGTCGCGGCGGGATTGCTCTATTGCGGGCTGCCGATGATCGCGCTGCTGTGGCTGCGGGGTCCGACGATCCAAAGTCCGGGCATCGTCGGTCTGATTCTCATCGTTGTCTGGACGACCGATATCGGAGCCTTTTTTGTTGGCCGCGCCGTCGGTGGCCCCAAGCTTGCGCCTGCGATAAGCCCAAACAAGACATGGGCAGGGGCGGTCGGCGGTGTTGTGTCGGCGGCGATCATTGTACCGAGCGTTGCCTGGCTATTCTTGCGATGGTCGTACCGCCCGTTTTTCTCCGTGCCCATTCGCTTCGAGTATGAGGGCATAGGAGCGATTGCGGCTGCGGCGTTCGCCATCGTCGCCATTGGTGGTGACCTGTTTGAAAGCTGGATGAAACGACGGGTAGGGGTCAAGGATTCGGGCAACATCTTGCCCGGCCATGGCGGTGTCCTTGACCGCCTCGACGGTCTCGTCCCTGTCGCAGTTCTCGTCGCTGCTGTTCTTGCCATTTCCCAGGTCGCACAGCAGAAATGACCCCCCGCTCTATCACCGTCCTCGGCGCGACCGGCTCGGTCGGCGTTTCGACGCTCGACCTGCTGCTGCGCGCGCCCGATGCGTGGGCCGTCGAGGCGCTGACGGCGAACACGGACTACGCGGGCCTCGCGGCGGCGGCGCGGGCGGTTAACGCCAAGCTCGCCGTGGTCGCCGATGAGAGCGCCTACGCCGCGCTCAAGGACGCGCTTTCCGGCACCGGCATCGAAGCGGCGGCCGGTAAAGCCGCGCTCTGCGATGCGGCCAAGCGGCCCGCGGATATCGTTCTGTCGGCGATCGTCGGTGCGGCGGGGTTACCGCCGACGCTGGCTGCCGTCGAGCGCGGCGCGACGCTCGCCATCGCCAACAAGGAAACGCTGGTGTGTGCTGGCGGAGTCGTCCGTGCTGCGTCAGCAAAGTCGGGAGCGGTGCTCCTGCCAGTCGACAGTGAGCATAATGCGATTTTCCAGGTGTTCGACCACGCCAACCCGGCGCGGGTGACACGGATCATCGTTACGGCAAGCGGGGGGCCGTTTCGTCGATCGACGACTGCCGAAATGCGCGACGTGACCGCGGCTCAGGCGTGTGCCCACCCCGTCTGGTCAATGGGGGCAAAGATTTCGGTCGATTCGGCGACGCTGATGAACAAGGGACTTGAGCTGATCGAGGCGCACCACCTGTTCCCCGTTACCCCCGAGCAGCTCGAGGTTATCGTCCACCCGCAGTCGGTTGTGCACAGCTTCGTCGAATATATTGACGGGTCGATGCTCGCGCAGTTGGGGACGCCCGATATGCGGACGCCGATCGCCTATTGCCTCGCATGGCCCGAGCGGATGGCAAGCCCGTCGGCGCGGCTCGACCTCGCGCAGGTCGCGACGCTGACGTTCGAGGCACCCGACCATGATCGCTTCCCGGCGCTCGGCCTCGCGGTCGCGGCGCTGAAGGCGGGCGGCTCGGCCCCGGCGGTGCTTAACGCAGCGAATGAGGTCGCGGTCGCGGGCTTTCTCGCTGGTGCGATCGGCTTCCTCGACATCGCCGCAATCGTCGCTGAAACGCTCGACCGCGTCGCCGCTGCCCCGGTCGTATCGCTCGATGAGGTGCTCGCGGTAGATGGCGCTGCGCGGCGGGCGGCGGCAACCGCGATGGCCGGGAGGCAACGATGACGCCTTTGCCTCCACCCGGACTTGGCCTGACGGTGGCGACTTTCGCCATTGTCATCGGCGTTCTCGTCTTCGTCCACGAGATGGGCCATTATCTCGTCGCTCGCCTGTTCGGGATCAGCGCCGAGGCGTTCTCGATCGGCTTTGGGCGCGAAATCGTCGGCTGGACCGATCGCAGGGGCACGCGCTGGAAGATCGGGCTTTTGCCACTTGGCGGCTACGTCAAGTTCGCTGGCGATGCCGATGCCGCCAGCCGCCCGGCGGACGTTCCCGCAGCGACGCCCGCCGAACGCGCGGTAATGTTTCAGTTCCGCCCGGTGTGGCAGCGCGCACTCGTCATCCTTGCCGGACCGCTAACTAATTTCGTATTCGCGACGGCGATCTTCGCGGCACTGTTCATGACCTACGGCCAGGCGGTCACCCCGGCGGTGATCGCGACTGTGCAAAGCGGGTCCCCGGCGGCGGGCGCAGGATTGCTTCCGGGTGACGTCATCGTCGGGATCGGCGGAAGCCGGGTCACCGCCTTCGAGGACGTGATGCAGGCGATGGCGCTCAATCCAGGAAAGCCGGTCGACCTCGAT
>JBBRQR010000152.1:0-7155 GCA_038226115.1 Sphingomonadales bacterium
AATGTCCTCGTCGCTTTGTTCAGCGAGCGCGAGCAACAGATGCTCGAGCGTCGCATATTCGTGATGGCGGCGGCTCGCTTCGGCCAGCGCGTTGTGCAGCGTGTGTTCGAGGTCGCGTGTGAAAGCGGGCATGGGCTTCTCCCGGGGCGGCGCTGAAGGGCAGCGCTGCCGTCTTCACCAATGTCATCCTGCGCTGCGGCGGATGCAAGGGGGTGGCACCATGGCGCACCGGCGTGGCAACGCGACCCTTCCTGTCGTTAGACAACATATAGACCCCAGTTTTTTTGTCGTCTCAGTAACGACACTAAGGTTTCGAAATGACTCGACATGCATAATCCAGTAAGTTTACATGAATCGGCTTAAGGAGGACCCTATAGTGAAGTCGATCATCTGCTTGGCCGGACTGGCAATTTCACTCGTGGCTGCTCCCTCCTTCGCCGGCAAAAAGGACGGCCACGCGGCGGTCGATATCGATCCGTCATCGCGCGGCGCGGTCAGCGGCACCGGGCTGGAGATGCGCGACATTATCGGGATGTCCGATCGGCTTGTCCGCGATTTGCTGGCGCGGACCGACATCATCGGCACGGGCAAACCGCCACGCGTCATCGTCGATTCGTCGCGCCTCATCAACAAGTCGAGCCAGCGTCTCGATACCGATATGATTTCCGATCAGCTGCGGGCGCAGATGATGCGCGCCGCGCAGGGCCGGATGCGCTTCCTCAGCCGCGAAGCGATGGAGGATGTCGCCAACGAGCGCGAGCTGAAGCGTAAGGGGCAGGTCGATGTCGCGACGCGCGGCATGACTCACGCTGTTGCCGGGTCGGATTTCAAGCTGACCGGACGCATCACGTCGCTCGACTCGCGCAACAATAACACCGGCATGACGCAACGATCGATGCAGGTGATCTTCGAGCTAATCGACCTCGAATCGAGCGAGAGCGTCTACATTTCCGAACCGTTCGTCATCCAGCGCGCTCAGTCGGACGACGTCGTCTATCGCTAATTTTTGATGCTGTGCACCGGGGGCAATCGGCGGCGGCTATATGGGGGGGGAAACCGATGATCAAGCTTAAGTCCGTGCTTGCCGTGTCGTTCGCGGCGCTGATGGCAACGACTGCTGTCGCCGCCGCCGAGCCAACACCCCCGGGTGCGGTCGATCCCGCCGCAATCAAGGCGCACGCGAAACAGGTCGCCGAGTGGCGCCGCACCTACGGCGAAGGGCCGTATCCCGACGAAATCGATCAGTTCGTGACGCTGCACAAGGAGCCGCTGCGTCCTTATTACAAGGCGCTCTACACCGGCGGCGAACGCAATGCCGTTCTTAACCTGTCGCGGCTCGGGCTGGCGGCGATGGAGCTCGGCCACTGGACCGATGCCGAACGCGCGTTCGACGCCGCGTTGATGCGGATCGAATTCGTCTATTCGAAGAACAAGGCCGCCGAAGCCGCGCGCTCGTTGTGGCACAAGGAAGCGAACAAGGACTGGAAAGGCGAGCCGTATGAGCGCGCCATGGCTTATTATTATCGGGGCCTGTTGTACCTGCGCAAGGGCGATTACAACAATGCGCACGCCGCTTTCAAGGGTGCCGAATTCCAGGACACAGTCTCGGAATCGGATTCTTTTCAGAGCGACTTTGCGCTGATGAATTACCTCGTCGGCTGGTCGGCGCAGTGTGCTGGCGACAGCGGTGCGACCGATTATGACGAGGCGATCAAGTCGCAGACCGGACTGACCGTACCGTCGGCTAGCGACAATGTCATGCTAATCGCCGAACTTGGGCACGGTCCGGTCAAGGCCAAGGACGGCAAGATGCGCGAAAAGCTCGTCTTTCACCCCGCCGAAGGCTTCCCGGAAACGGGGGCCATCTTTACCCTGTCACCCGTCAGAGGTGCGAAAACGACCTATGGGGGCCACGTCGCGAGCAGCGTCTATTATCAGGCGACGACGCGCGGTGGCCGGGCGATGGACGGGATCTTGAATGGCAAGGCCGAATGGAAATCGACCACGGCCAAGGTCGGTTCTGGGACCATGCAAGTCGGATTGCAGATGATGCAGAACGACGTCAGCGGCGCAGGGGCCTATGTTGCCCTCGCCGGTGCGATGTTCTCGATGTTCTCGTCGGCCATGAAGACCGACGCCGATATCCGGCAATGGGACAGCCTGCCCGATGGCATCAGCCTTGCAACGGGCCACGCCGTCGGCGAGTTCAAGCCGTCGGTCGTCTTCACCACCGCGCAAGGGTCAATCGACCTGCCGCCGACGCCAGTCATGCAGGCAAGCGTCGGCAAGTGCGCGATCGTCTGGGTCCGCTCGCGGTCGGCGCTGATGGATGCCGCAACGCCGGGCGACGATCCCAAGGTCCGTGACGCGGTCGCACACAAAAAAAATGTCCAGGCGAAGGACAAGACGTTCCGCACTGCCCTCGCCGCCGATTTCAGGGATTGATGCGATGACCCCTATCAAGATCTCTGTCGTCGCCGCCTGCGTCGTCGTCGCAGCAATGGTTGCAGGCACTGCCCCTGGCGCAGCGACCGAGAACAAGGTCGTCCATTGCCGCACGTCGGCTGCTCGCGAGGCGGGGCCGTCGGGCGGTCCGGCGCTCGTCGCCAACGTGCCGGGTTCGATGACGCCGATCGACCTCAACGCCGTCCTGATGACCGACAAGAAGCTGGCCCGTCAGGTGATCGTCGAGGGGCTGTTCGCGCAGCGCGGCGGCACCGGCGGCTTACGGGTTATCGCTCGGCTGGTGAACTGTACCAGCGAGCCGCTGGTCGTTCAGGCGCGGTCGAATTTCATGGATGCCAACCAGCTCCCGACAGAGGCGGCGTCGGCGTGGCGGACAATCTATCTGTCGCCGCGTGCGATGGGTGTGTACGAGGAGAATGCCCTCGGCGGTCCGAAGGTCGCTGCATATCTTATCGAACTTCGGCCCCACTCGTGAAGGCGGTCGTCATCGCCCCCCTGGCGCTCGCTGCCTTGGTCCTCGCCACGCCGGTGACCGCGCAATATCGCGACGACGCGGTTTCCGCTGGGGGATATCGCGACGGTCAACCGGAGGTGCTGCGCCCGGCGCCGCCGCCAATGGAGCGTGGCGTCGCCGCCGCCGGGGACTTTCGCGCCGCTTATGCGCGGGCGCGACGTCCGCTGATCATGGTATTTTGGAACCGGACGTTCAGCGACGACTTGGCGACGGCGTACCGCGACAATCTTCACGGCGAAGCGACGCACTCCGTCGGCGTCGCCGACGACATGGTTGCGCGCCGCGACACGCTCGATGTCTCGACTGGCACCACCCGCGTGGACACCGGGCGCGGCGCGGCGGTTGGGGAGGATATCGATTTCGCGGTCGAGGCGGCCTTCACCGACGGACTGGCGAGCAACGGGGCGCGGCTGATCGATCGCAGCATGGCGATGCGGGCGAGCGGACGCGGTGTCGGCAGTCGCCCGAACCTGCAGGCGATCGAAGCGTCGGCAACGGCGGCACGTGCCGACCTGATCGTCGAGGTGCTCCAGACGACGGCGTCGCGTAACACGCCGACCGGCGCGGTGTTCAAGGTGACGGTCAAGGACATACATTCGGCGCGGGTGCTTGCCGCCTTCACCTCGGGCGGGGCCGCTCCGTCCCGTCCGGCCGGGCTCGTCGTCGGCCCCGGTGGGTTCGTCCGCGACACGCGGGTGACCGAGACCTCCCCCGACGGCGTCGGGCGCGAACTCGCCAACCGGACGATGGCGGTGCTTGCGCGCTCACTACGGTAGGACCGCTGGCGGGCTAGCGACGTGGGGCGGCGGGCGACATGACGCTGGCGACAGGTTTACCCCCTAGTTCGCGTCGCCCATCCGCAGTGCGGCGATGAACGCTTCCTGCGGGATATCGACACTGCCGTACTGGCGCATCCGCTTCTTGCCCTCCTTCTGCTTGTCGAGGAGTTTCTTCTTGCGGCTGATGTCGCCGCCGTAGCATTTTGCCGTCACGTCCTTGCGCATCGCGGCGATCGTTTCGCGGGCGATGACCTTGCCGCCGATCGCTGCCTGGACGGGGATCTTGAACAGGTGGCGCGGAATCAGGTCCTTCATCCGCTCGCACATATGGCGACCGCGCGCCTCGGCGGCGTCGCGGTGGACGATCATGCTGAGGGCATCGACGGGTTCGGCATTGACCATGATGCTCATCTTGACGAGTTCGCCCTCGCGGTAGCCGACCTGATGATAGTCGAAGCTGGCATAGCCACGGCTGATCGACTTCAGCCGGTCGTAGAAGTCGAACACGACCTCGTTCAACGGCAGTTCGTAGACCACCTGCGCGCGCCCGCCGACATAGGTCAGGTTGGTCTGGATGCCGCGCCGGTCCTGACAGAGTTTCAGGATCGACCCGAGATACTCGTCGGGGGTGAAGATCGTCGCTTCGATCCACGGCTCCTCGATCAACTCGATCGTGCTCGGGTCGGGCATGTCGGATGGGTTGTGGAGTTCGAGCAGGCTGCCGTCGCGAAGCAGCATCTTATAGACGACCGACGGCGCAGTCGTGATCAGGTCGAGATCGTATTCGCGCGTCAGCCGCTCCTGGATGATCTCGAGGTGGAGCAGGCCCAGGAAGCCGCAACGGAAGCCGAAGCCGAGGGCGGCGCTGCTTTCGGTCTCAAACGTGAAGCTCGCGTCGTTCAACCGCAGCCGACCGAGGCTGTCGCGGAGCTTCTCGAAGTCGGCGGCGTCGACGGGGAACAGGCCGCAGAATACGACCGGCTGAACCGTCTTGAAGCCGGGAAGGGCAGTCGTCGCGGGACGCTTGGCGTCGGTGATCGTGTCGCCGACGTTGGTCTGGGCGACTTCCTTGATCTGCGCGGTGATGAAGCCGATTTCGCCGGGGCCGAGCGTGTCGAGCTGTTCGATCTTGGGGCGGAAGCAGCCGACGCGGTCGACGAGATGTTGCGTCCCCTGCGCCATGAAGACGATCTGCTGGCCCTTGCGCAGGCTGCCGTCGATGACGCGCACGAGGATGACAACGCCGAGGTACGGGTCATACCAGCTGTCGACGAGCATCGCTTTCAACGGCGCGTTCGGATCGCCCTTCGGTGGCGGGATCAGGCGGACGATCGCGTCGAGCACGTCGTCGATGCCGATCCCGGTCTTGGCGCTTGTCAGTACCGCATCGTCGGTCGAGATGCCGATAACGTCCTCGATCTGCTGCTTGACGCGCTCGGGCTCGGCGGCGGGGAGATCGACCTTGTTGATGACCGGCACGATGACGTGGTCGTGCTCGATCGACTGATAGACGTTCGCCAACGTCTGCGCCTCGACCCCCTGCGCGGCGTCGACGACGAGGAGCGCGCCTTCGCACGCGGCGAGGCTGCGACTGACTTCATAGGCAAAGTCGACGTGGCCCGGCGTGTCCATCAGGTTGAGGACGTAGCTGTTGCCGTCGCGCGCGGTGTAGTCGAGCCGGACCGTCTGCGACTTGATCGTGATGCCGCGTTCTTTCTCGATGTCCATGTTATCGAGGACCTGCTCGCTCATTTCGCGCGCGGTCAGCCCGCCGGTCGTCTGGATCAGCCGATCGGCGAGGGTCGATTTGCCATGGTCGATATGGGCGATGATCGAGAAGTTACGGATGCGGTCGATGGGGGCGGTCATCTTCAATCTCTAGCAGAGGGGGCTTGCCAAAGGAACCGCCGCCGCCACAGTGCCGCAGGGGAGATACGTTCATGCTGCACGTCGCGATCGTCGGGGCTGGACCGGCGGGGTTCTACACCGCCGAGGCGCTGGTCAAGCGGCTCGGCGACGGCGTCGCGGTCGACATCATCGACGCTTTGCCGACGCCCTATGGGCTAATCCGCGCGGGTGTCGCTCCCGACCACCAATCGATCAAGGCGGTCGACCGGCGCTATCATGCGGTGCTGGCCGGCGGCGTCCGCTTCGTCGGCGACGTGACGGTCGGCGACGGCGGCGTCGCGCTCGACGATCTGTTGCGGCTGTACGATGCCGTCGTGCTGGCGACGGGTGCGCCGCACGATCGGCGCCTCGGCGTGCCGGGCGACGATCTACCGGGCGTCATGGGCTCGGGATCGTTTGTCGGATGGTACAACGGCCACCCCGACTTCGCCGATCTCGATATGCCGCTGGGACACAAGGGCGTCGCGGTCATCGGCAACGGCAATGTCGCGATCGATGTCGCGCGCATCCTCGCCAAGACCCCCGACGAACTCGCCCACGCCGACCTCGCCGCCCACGCCCGCGCGGCACTGGCCGAAAGCGCGGTGGCCGACATCCACATCGTCGGGCGGCGCGGACCCTATCAGGCGAGCTTCACTCCGAAGGAGATGGGCGAGCTTGGCGACCTCGTACGGGCGCGTCCCGTCGTCGACCCCGCCGACCTTCCCCACGTGAGCGGAGACGCCGCGCTCGACCCCGGATTGCGCAAGGTCGTTACTCATTTGCGCGCCTTCGCCGCCGCGCCGCCGCTCGAGGCCGCGGTCGTGATCAGCTTCGACTTCTTTACCCGCCCGGTGCGGATCGAGCGCGACGGCGATGCGCTCCGCCTGACCGTCGAGCGCACCCGGCTCGACGGCGACAAGGCGGTCGGGACCGGTGCGACGCGCACGATCGATTGCGGACTGATCGTCGGCTGCATCGGCTACCACAGTGCCGCGATTGCCGGGGCCGCCTTCGACCCAAACGGCGGACGCTATGCCAATGACGGCGGGCGGATCGCCGATCGGCTGTACGTCACCGGCTGGGCGCGGCGCGGGCCGTCGGGGACGATCGGGACCAACAAGCCCGACGGGGCGCACGTCGCCGAGCGGGTGGCGAGCGAGGTGGTCGCGGGGTCGCGCGCGGGCGGCGCGGGGCTCGACGGCTTGCTCGCCGAACGCGGTCTGCGCCCGGTCACCTTTGCTGGTTGGCAAGCGATCGACGCTGCAGAGATCGCGGCGGCAAGCCATCCGGCCCCGCGTGAGAAGCTGGTTGCCCGCGACCGACTGCGGGCGGCGGCGCATGGCTCGGTCGCAGTCTGAGACACGCTGGTTGCGCGGGGTGCGCCGCACCGCTATAGCCTCGCGCCTTGCGTCGGGGCGTAGCTCAGCCCGGTAGAGCGCTGCCTTCGGGAGGCAGAGGCCGGAGGTTCGAATCCTCTCGCCCCGACCATGTTTTCAACGACTTATC
>JBBRQR010000153.1:0-7148 GCA_038226115.1 Sphingomonadales bacterium
GGGGGTGCGCGGCATCGCCCGCGACCTCGCCGCCAAGGGGCTGGGGCGGTTGAAGCCGCTCGCCGAGGCGTATCGCGTCGCCGCGTTCGACGTCCCGCGCACCGGCCCAGGCCCCGATGTCCGTATCGATGACGCCGACGGATGTCCGGCGTTCTTCGCGTGCACGGTCGGCGGCGTCGTCAACGGCAGCGCGCATGAATGGCTGCGGCGCAAGCTGACCGCCGTCGGTCAGCGCCCGATATCGGCGCTCGTCGATATCACCAATTTCGTCATGCTCGACCTCGGACGCCCGTTGCACGTCTACGACCGCGCGAAACTGACCGGCGCGCTGACCGCACGCAAGGCGCGGGCGGGCGAAAGCATCGTCGCGCTTAACGGCAAGACGTACGCGCTCGACGACACGATGACGGTCATTGCCGACGACGCTCACGTCCACGACATCGGCGGCATCATGGGTGGGGCCGAGTCGGGCTGCTCGGCGGAAACGACCGATGTGCTGATCGAATGCGCGTTCTTCGATCCTGCCGCGATTGCCCGGACGGGGCAGAAACTGCTGCTGACGAGCGACGCGCGGACGCGGTTCGAGCGCGGGGTTGACCCCGGCTTTCTCGACGAGGGGTTGGCGGTCGCGACGCATCTGGTGCTCGAACTCTGCGGCGGGACGGCGAGCGCCGTCGCCCGCGTCGGCGGACCGCCGGTGGCCGAGCGGACGATCGAGTTCGACCCTGCGCGGACGCTGGCGCTCGCCGGGGTCGACATCGCGGCGGACGAACAGGCGGCGATCCTCGCGCGCCTTGGATTCACCGTGAACCCCCGCAACCGCGGCGAGGTCACGGTGCCGACATGGCGGCGCGACATCGACGGCCCCGCCGATCTGGTCGAGGAGATCGTCCGTATCCACGGCCTCGCACATGTCCCGTCGACGCCGCTGCCGCGTGCGGAAGGCGTCGCTCGCCCAACGGCGACTCCGGCGCAGCGCGTCGAACGCCGCCTCCGCCGCGCGCTTGCCGGACGCGGATTAAACGAAGCGATTACATGGAGTTTCATTGCCCCCGCCGCCGCCGAACCGTTCGGCGGCGCGGCGTGGACGCTCGCCAATCCGATCTCGACCGAGCTCGCAATAATGCGCCCATCGCTCGTCCCCGGCTTGCTCGCAGCGGCGCGGCGCAACCTCGATCGCGGTGAGGCCAGCGTCCGCCTGTTCGAAATCGGGCGGCGCTACCTCGCCGACGGTGAACACCCGACGGCGGCGGTCTTGCTCGCGGGAACCGGGCGCGCGCGCGACTGGCGCACCGGCGCGGCGGTCGGTTTAGATGCGTTCGACGCCAAGGCCGAGGCGCTCGCCGCCCTCGCCGCTGCTGGGGCTCCGGTCGATCGGCTAACCGTCATGCCGCCCGCCGATCCGTGGTTTCATCCGGGGCGGAGCGGGCGGCTGGCGCTCGGCAAGGCGGTCGTCGCCACCTTCGGCGAGCTCCATCCGCGCGTCGCGGGCGACCTGCGGCTGGCGGTCGTCGTCGCCGAAATCTACCTCGACGCGCTCCCCCCGGCGCGTGCGCGACGGGCCAGGCCCGCGTTCGCTCCGCCGGCGCTTCAGCCGCTCACCCGCGACTTTGCCTTCGTCGTCGCCGCCGACACGCCCGCCGAAACCCTCCTCCGCACCGTGCGCGGGGCCGATAAGGTGGCGGTGACCCATGTCGCGCTGTTCGACCGTTTCGACCTTGGCGACGGGCGCGTCAGCCTCGCCATCACGGTCACGCTCCAACCCGCCGCGCGCAGCTTTACCGATGTCGAGATCGACGCGCTGTCGGCGGCGATCGTTGCGGCAGCGGCGAAGGTCGGGGCGACACTGCGCGGCTAGGCGATGGCGCGAGTCGCGCGCACGGAGCGTTGAGACGTTATGGATAGCAAGGCCATCAGCACGCCGCACGAACGGCATTTCATCACGCGCATCGGCTGGTTGCGTGCCGCCGTCCTCGGCGCGAACGATGGTGTCCTGTCAACCGCGAGTGTCATCGTCGGCGTCGCGGCCGCCAATCCCGGTGGCCATGCCGTGCTGTTATCGGGGGTCGCTGCATTGACCGCCGGGGCGATGTCGATGGCGGCGGGTGAATATGTCTCGGTCAGCAGTCAGGCCGACACCGAGGTCGCCGACCTTGCTCGCGAGACCGAGGAACAGGCCGCCGATCCTCGCGGCGAGACGCGCGAGCTTGCAGGCATCTACGTCAAGCGTGGACTGTCCAAGGATCTCGCCCAACAGGTCGCCGCCGCGTTGATGGCGAAGGACGCGATCGGTGCCCACGCCCGCGATGAACTCGGCATCACCGAAGTCTCGACCGCGAACCCGGTGCAAGCGGCGCTGGCGAGCGCGGCGTCGTTTCTCGTTGGCGGCGTGTGGCCCGTCCTGGCGGTCCTTCTCGCCCCACCGACGGCGCTGCTAAACGCGGTCGTCGCGGTTGCTCTCTTCGTCCTCGCCGCGCTTGGCGCTGCGGGCGCGCGAGCCGGCGGCGCCAGGCTGCTGCCGGCGGTCGTCCGCGTCGTTTTTTGGGGTGCATTGGCGATGGCGGTCACGGCTGGCGTCGGGCACTTGTTCGGGGTTTCGGCGGGCTAGGCTGCATCGCATCCGGCGGCTGTCAGTCCCGACGATCGTCGCGCGGTCACGTCGCTGGTCAGCACGACCGTCCGTCCGTCAGGGACCGCCAATGGCAACGGTTCCGCTGTCCGCACGGCATCCCGCCGCGCGCGATCGAGGATCGCCGGTGGCACGTCGGCGTCGTGGAAGATGGTATCGGCCTGGTTGAGGGCGCGGAGCTGGCGAAGCGTCAGGTCGTCGGGATCGGGGGAGGTGAGGACGATGGTCGTCACATTGCTCGCCGTCCCTCCGGGCGAAGCGATCGCGATCGCCACCGCCGCGTCGACATCGGTGTGACCGTGGAACGGATCGAGCGGGCCGCCGGGCGCGAGTGCCGCATCCCACAAACGCCGCCGTGCATCGACCGTCGGCGCGCGGGTCGCGACCGTCGCCCGTGCGGCGAAGATCGCGCTCGCCAGCGCGCCCAGACCGGCGGGTAGCAGTGCCTCGAACCGCTCGCGCAATGCCTTGGCGAGCGTGGCCGAAGCCCCGCCGGTGCCGACCGCAACGATCACCGGCGAGCGGTCGACGATCGCGGGCACGGTAAAGTCGCATAACGCCGGCCGGTCGACGACGTTGACGAGCAGTCCGGCGGAGCGAAGGCGGACCGCTGCGGCCTCCGCCTCCTCGGCATCGTCGAGTGCGATGAAGGCGAGGCGCGCGGGCAGGTCGCGGACGACAAGCCCGCCAGCGGCTTCGATCAGTCGGGCCTTGGCGTCGGCCGCGTCGCCGGTACCGATCAGGAGGACGCGCTGCCCGCGCAGGCGGAGGAAGATTGGGAGCGAGTCCATCGCCGTCGGCGCGCCGCCCGCTTTAGGCGCTGCGGCGAGCAAACAGGATCGCCGCGAACGCCAGCTCGACCGCGCCGACCGCAAGCGCGACGTTGATCGGCAACCGTCCCAGTGCGGCAACCGCGCCAAGTGCTACAACGACGCCACCGAACGCCCAATATCGGGCGTCGCCATAGACCGAGCGGAACACTGCGTAACGCGCGCCGATGGTTATCGCCATCACCGGAAATGTCAGTTCCGGCGCGACACGCAGCAGCAGCCACGCGATCAGGATGCCCGCGAACAGGAGAAACGTGGTCTCAAGCCCCAGCCGCTGGAGCGGGTTGGCCGCCGACGCTGGCGGCGCACGAAACACCGTCCGCGACAGCGCGACCGACGCTGGAAAGATCACCATTCCGCCGACGAACAGTGCGGCAAACCCCGTCGCGACGCCGAAGCGCAGCCACACCGCCCCCGCGATCAGCCAGACCAGCCCCGAGACGACGATACCGGGGGCACCGTCGCGATAGGCGGCGCGCATCTCGCGCTGGGCGGCGGCAATGTCCATCGTTTCCCCATCGGTCGCGGCGCAGCCTAGCGCCGCTGCGGCGGCAGCGAAAGGGTTAGCCCAACTCCGCGATGAACGCGCGTACCGCTGGGCCGACGTCGTCGCGTTCGAGGGCCAGCGCGATATTCGCGGTGATGTGACCTGCCTTGTCGCCGCAGTCGAAGCGGCGTCCGGTGTAGGTCAGTGCGTGGAACGGCTGAACGCCGATCAGCTGCGCCATCGCGTCGGTAAGCTGGATTTCGTTGCCCGCGCCGCGTTTGCCTTCGGCGAGGATGGTCATCACCTCGGGCTGGAGGATGTAGCGTCCGATCGCGGCGAGGCGCGAGGGGGCGGTGCCCTGCTTGGGCTTTTCGACGAGCCCGACGACTTCGGTGACGAGGCCATCGACTTTGCCGGGGTCGACGATGCCGAAGCGGTCGGTGTGCTCAGCGGGGACTTCGAGAACGGCGATGACGTTGCCGCCGAGGCAGGCATAGACGTCGACCATCGTTTTCAGGCACGGCGCTTCGGGCGACCACAAAAGTTCGTCGGGGAGCAGGACGGCGAACGGTTCGTCGCCGGTAATCAACCGCGCGCACCATACCGCATGGCCGAGCCCGACGGGCTCCTGCTGGCGGACATAGGCGATCCGCCCCGGCGCGAGCTGCGTTTCAGCGAGTACGGCGAGTTCAGCGTGCTTGCCCTTCGCCTTGAGGCTCGCGGTCAATTCGGCGGCGACGTCGAAATATTCCTCGAGGCTCGCTTTGCCGCGCGCGGTGACGAAAATCATCTGCTCGATCCCGGCGGCGACCGCCTCGTCGACGGCATATTGAAGCAATGGGCGATCGACGACGGGGAGCAATTCCTTTGGTACCGCCTTGGTCGCGGGGAGGAAGCGCGTCCCCTGCCCGCCGACGGGGAAAATCGCCTTGCGGATCGGTCGATTCATCGGGTGCTCCTGATTTGTGCCGCGATCGCAGGGGTGGCGATCGGGTGCGTCTGTCTGATCAACTCTTCGTGTCATCCCCGCGCAGGCGGGGATGACAAATGGCGTAGTATTGGGTTCCAAGGCATCATCGCGTCATAAGCCACGGGGCGACGCGGTCGCGCGCGAGTTGTGCCGCCAGTTCCTCGCGGGGCCGCACGATCGCCCAGCGGTCGCCATCGACCAGCACCTCGGGGACGAGGGCGCGCGAATTATAGGTCGACGCCATCGTTGCGCCGTAAGCGCCCGCCGTCATAAACGCGACCAGATCGCCGGCGGCAACAGCGTCGATTGTCCGGTCCTCGGCAAAGGTGTCGCCGGTCTCGCAGACTGGACCGACGACGGTCGCGACCATCGTCTCGCCGCCGGAAGCAACCGCGCGGATATGGTGCCATGCGCCGTATAGCGACGGGCGCAGGAGATCGTTCATCGCCGCATCGACGATGACGAAGGTCCGCGCGTCGCCGGGTTTTACGGTGATGACGCGGCTGATGAGAACCCCGGCGTTGCCGACGATCATCCGCCCCGGCTCGCACAGCAAGCGGACGTCCCAGCCCTTCGTCGCGGCGGCGACGAGCGCGCCATAATCGGCGGGTGTCGGCGGGGCAGCGTCACCGACGCGGTACGGAATGCCAAGGCCGCCGCCAAGATCGACGCGCTCGATCGCGAGGCCTCCGGCGCGCAAGTCGCGCACGAGATCGCCAAGCAGGCCGAACGTCGCTGCAAGCGGGGCGAGGTCGGTCAGCTGGCTGCCGATGTGCGCGCCGACGCCGACCGGGCGGACGCCGGGGAGCGACGCCGCGAGCGCATAGGCGGCGGCGGCGCGGTGGAGGGGGATGCCGAACTTGTTTTCATACCCGCCGGTCGAAATCTTCGCGTGGGTCTTGGCATCGACGCCGGGGTTGATTCGCAATGCGACCGGAGCGGTCGTCCCCAGCGCCGTCGCGATGTCGGACAGCGCGTAAAGCTCGGCTTCGCCTTCGACGTTGACCTGATAGATTCCCGTCGCCAATGCCGCCGCCATTTCGTCGCGGGTCTTGCCGACGCCCGAAAAGACGATCCGTTCGGGCGGCACTCCGGCGGCCTGGGCGCGGGCGAGTTCACCGCCCGACACGACGTCGGCCCCCGCACCGAGGCGAGCAAGGGTGGCGATCACGCTGAGGTTGGGATTGGCCTTGACCGCATAGGCGATCAGCGGCGCTTCACCTGTTGGGCTCGACAGGCCGACGAGTGCGTCGCGAAAAACGCCGAAGTGTCGCTGCAGCGTCGCGGTCGAATAGCAATAGAATGGCGTGCCGACGGTGGCGGCAAGCGCGGTCAGGTCGACGTCCTCGGCCCACAGGCGACCGGCGCGATCGGTGAAATGGTCCACGCGAGCGCTGCGTCAGCGCTGCGGGGGGAGGTCGAAGCGGTCATCGCGGCGCGCTTCGGATTTGTTCAGCGGGTCATCGGCGCGCTCGGGCTGCCCCTGAGTCGGCACCTCGAGCCGTTCGGTTGGGCTTGGCCCGGCGACCGGGCGCGGCGTCTGCCCCGGCGGGGCCTTGGGCATCAGTTCTCCGCGCTTGCCACACGCCGAAATCAAGGCGAGCGCCGCCAATGCAACGACCGCCCTCATGCGGCGACCGTGGCATTGGCGCGGGCCACGGCAATCGCGGCGCGAACGCGGACGGGGGCGGTGCCACCTAAGCTGGTGCGGCTGGCGACCGAAGCGTCGACGCTCAACACGTCGAACACGCGCGCGTCGATCCGCGCATCGATCGCTTGCAGGTCGGCGAGCGGCACGTCGGCAAGGCCGATGCCCGCCGCTTCGGCGGCCTTGACCGCGCGCCCGGTGATGTGGTGCGCCTCGCGGAAGGGGACGTTCGCCACTCGCACCAGCCAGTCGGCGAGGTCGGTCGCGGTCGAAAAGCCGCGCCCGGCCGCGTCGCGCATCGTCGCCGCGTTGAACGTCAACGTCGCAATCATGCCGGTCATCGCCGCCAGCCCGAGCGCGAGCAGGTCAAACGCTTCGAACACTGGCGGCTTGTCATCCTGCATGTCCTTCGAATAGGCGAGCGGCAGGCCCTTCATCGTCACCATGAGCGCGGTCAGACACCCGATCAATCGCCCGCTATGGCCGCGCACCAGCTCGGCGGCATCGGGGTTGCGTTTTTGCGGCATGATCGACGATCCGGTCGAAAAAGCATCAGGCAGCGCGACGAAGCCGAACGGCTGCGA
>JBBRQR010000154.1:0-7031 GCA_038226115.1 Sphingomonadales bacterium
GCGCCGATCCGATCGGTCGGCCCGGCGATCTAGGCCATTCGCGCGATCCAGTCGTCGCCGACCCTTTGCAGGATATCGAGCGGCACCCGCCCGCAATTCAGCACGGTGTCGTGGAATGCCTTGATGTCGAAACGCGGCCCCATCGCTGCCCTGGCTTTGGCACGAAGCTGCGTGAACACGGTGTGGCCAAGCTTGTAGCTGCACGCCTGCCCCGGATTGGCGCAATAACGCTCGACCTCGCGGGTGGCGAAGCCGCGCGCTTCGCCTTCCTGTGCGACGAAATAGTCGATCGCCTTTTCGCGGCTCCAGCGAAGGTGGTGGATGCCGGTGTCGACAACGCAGCGGTTGGCGCGGAACAACTGGAACTTAAGATAGCCGAGGCGACCCAACGGATCGTCGTCGTACATCCCGAGTTCGTCGGCGAGTTGCTCGGCATAAAGCGCCCAGCCCTCGCCATAGCCTGAAAAGCCACCTGCCTTGCGGATCAGCGGCAGCTTGTCATTGCCGAGCGCGAGCCCGCCCTCGAACTGGTGCCCCGGCAAGCCTTCGTGAAACACCGTCGTCGACAGGCAGAATTTCGGCCATTCGGCGCTGTCGTGGAGGTTGAAATAGACCAGCCCCGGACGCGACCCGTCGAGCGGCGGCGACTGGCTGAACGCCGACGCTGCTCCGGCCTCGGTCGCGGCGGGAACGCGGCGGACCTCGAACTTATAGTCGGGCATCCGGCTGAACACGCTCGGCAGCCGGGGGCGGATGTCGGCAAGGCGCTTGTTGCAATAGGCAATCTCGTCGGCCTTCCCCGCGTCGGTGTTCGGGTAGAGCTGCGACGGATCGGCGTAGAGCGCCGCCATCCGCGCGCCGACCGTGCCCTTGGTCAGCCCCTGTGCCTTCAACAGCCCGTCGAGGCGGGCACTGATTTCGCGCGCTTGCGCGAGGCCGATGTCGTGGACCTCCTGCGGATAATAGCGCGTCGTCGTCGTGTTGTGGAGCGCGACGGCGTAAAATTCGGCGCCTTCACGGAATTGCCAGACGCCGGCGTCGTGCTTGGCCGACCGGCGCAGCGCGGCGACGCGGTTGGCCTGCCGCTGAAGCGCGGGGAGGACCGACGCGGTATAGATGGCGGCCGCGTCGCGGCCATAACTGTCGCCGAGTCCCTTCGCCTTCGCCCGCCGAGCAAGCGACTGGACGACGAGCGCGGCATCGGCGGGGACGAGGAGCGCGCGCATCTGCGTCAGAGTCGTGTCGAGGAGGAAGTCGGGTGGCGACACGCCGATCCCCGCATCATGTCCGAGACGTGCGGTTTGATCGTCGAGCTGGCGACCGAACGCCGTCAGCCGCGACAGATAGGCATCGGCATCGGCAGCGGTCGCAATCGGGTGCTTGGTGTCGAGGAAGTCAGGCACCGACTGGTACGCGCCGGTCTGCTGGCTGACAACGTAGGGGGAGGGGCCATAGCCGCCGCCGCCGAAGTCGAATGCCTGCACCGCCGCGCTCGAGTCGCGGGTGTATTTGACGACGTCATAGTCGAGCTTGTCGGTTGCGTTGAGGCGGCTGCGATCGATCATCGCCAGGCGCCGCTGCTGATCGCGCGTCGCGGCCTGGTCGGCGGCGCGACCCGCGTCGGAGGCATCGCTGAGCTTGCCGCGCAGATCGGCGTTCGCGGCTTTGTCGAGGCCGAGCTGGGTCGCGCCCTCGGGACGCTGGCGCAGGCCTTCCAGAAAGAAGGTGTCGAACAGGGTGGCGAGCTCGGGGTTTTCGCCCGCAACCGGCGCAGCGGCAGTGGGCAGGGTGATCGCGGCCCCGGCAGCGGCGGCGGTCGTCAGAAAGGCGCGGCGGTCAAGCACTCGGAGTTCCTTCGCGGCGGGCCGGTCGG
Organism: Sphingomonadales bacterium; assembly: GCA_038226115.1. Taxonomy (GTDB): domain Bacteria; phylum Pseudomonadota; class Alphaproteobacteria; order Sphingomonadales; family Sphingomonadaceae; genus Polymorphobacter_B. Next base: position 1,874 of record JBBRQR010000154.1, read on the forward strand.
CGGGGCAGGCGGCGGGGCGGACGGGCGCGATCGGCCCGCGAAGATGAACAACTAAGCGAAGTAAGCGCCGACGACGGCCTTTTTCGGACGCCCGCCCGCCGCACAGGGGCAAAGTTCACACGAAGTTCACCCCCACGCAGAAAATTCTTTTTCCTCTCCCCCCATCCGGATGGGGTCCGGCGGCGGCGGCAAGGGGGAAGGGGAGGATCATCACGCTAAGGCTATCAAAGGCGAGGCGTGTAGGACAGCGTTTTTGCATGGAGGTGGGAATGGCAGCGAAGGGCGCGCCGATCGCGAGCGGCGCTGATCGTGATTACCGCACGATCCGCACCGGGACCGATTTTGCCGCTGGGACGAAGCTTTGTTCGGCGTGGTGGCCGACGGGCATCAGGACGTTGGCCTCGGGGTAATAGGCCCCGATACATCCGCGCGGGAGCGCGTAGGCGTGGACACGCAGGCCGTCGAGGCGGCGGGCGATCCCGTCCTTATGGTCGCTCGCCAGCCCGACGGTATCGCCTTCGGCCAGCCCCGCTTCGGCCATGTCGGCGGGTGAGATGAACAGCACGTCGCGGGTTCCTTTCACCCCGCGAAAGCGGTCGTGATAGCCATAGACGGTGGTGTTGAACTGGTCGTTCGAGCGCAGCGTGATCAGGCGGAACCGGCCCGGCGCATCGTCGAACCCGGCGGCGTCGAGATGCGCGGGGACGCTGAACTCGGCTTTCCCCGACGCCGTGTCGAAATGGCGGTCGCGGGCACGGTTGCCCTTGTAAAAGCCGCCGGGGGTGAACATCCGGCCGTTCATATCGGCGAAGAATTGCGGGTAGGTTTCGGCGATCGCGTCGCGGACGGTGGCGTAGTCGCCGACCCATGCCGCCCACGGCACCTTGGGGTTCGGCGGCAGCGTTGCCTGCGCGATGCCCGCAACGATCGCCGGTTCGGACAGCAGGTCGGGCGACGCCGGAGCGCGGACGCCGACCGAGCCGTGGATGCAGCTGGTCGAATCCTCGATCGCGACCGACTGCGGTCCGCTCGCCTGAACATCCTTCTCGGTCCGCCCGAGGCACGGCAGGATGTAGCTGACTTCGCCGGGGACAAGGTGGCCGCGGTTGAGCTTGGTCGCGATGTGGACGGTCAGCCGCAGCTTGGCCCACGCCGGCTCCATGCGCCCGGTGTCGGGGATCGCGCGGAGGAAGTTGCCGCCCAGCCCGATGAATGCCCTGACCGACCCGTCGAGGATGCCCTCGCACGTCTCGACGGTGTTGAGCCCCTTCGTGCGCGGCGGTTCGAAGCCGTATTGCGCCTTGAGCTTGTCGAGCGGGGCGAGTTCGGGCTTTTCGGTGATGCCGACGCTGCGCTGACCCTGAACATTGCTGTGGCCGCGCACCGGGCAAACTCCGGCGCCGGGACGCCCGATATTGCCGCGCAGGAGGAGGAGGTTGACCATCATCTCGACGTTTTCGATGCCGTGGACGTGCTGGGTCAGCCCCATCCCATAGATGCCGATGACGGCCTTGGCGGTGGCATAGACCTCTGCTGCGGCCATGATGTCAGCCCGCGGTAGCCCCGACGCCGTCTCGATGCTGTCCCATGTCGTCGCCCGGGCAGCGGCTGCGAAGGCGTCGAAGCCGTGGCAGTGTTCGGCGATAAAGCGATGGTCGAGGACATCGCCGGTGCGGTCGTCGGCCTCGATCGTATATTTGCACATTCCCATCAGCACAGCGATGTCGCCGCCAGCACGAACCTGATGATATTGTTCGGAAATACGGGTTTCGCCGCGCGTCGCTATCTCGATCGGGTTCTGCGGGTCGGTAAAGCGTTCGAGCCCGCGTTCGATGAGCGGGTTGAAGGTGACGACGCGGCATCCGCGCTTGACCGCCGAGCGCAGCGGATGGAGCAGGCGCGGCGCGTTCGACCCGACGTTCTGGCCGAAGAAGAAGATCGCGTCGCAATGTTCGAAATCGTCGAGCTTGGTCGTTCCCACCGGCACACCGATCCGCGCCTTCAACGCGACCGACGTCGTCTCGTGGCACATGTTGCTGCTGTCGGGCAGGTTGTTGGTGCCGTACAGTCGGGCGAACAGCGCGTACATATACGACGTTTCGAGGCTGGCGCGGCCGCTGGCGTAGAACGCAACCGACGCGGGATCGAGCGTGGCGAGTTCGGCGCCGATCTCGGCAAACGCAGTTTCCCAAGCGATCGGCAGATAGCGGTCGGTCGCGGCGTGATAGCGCAGCGGCGTCGTCAGGCGACCCCGCTCCTCGAGGTCATAGTCGGGCCATTGTTTAAGGTCGGCGACACGGTGGCCGACAAAGAAGCCAACGTCGGCGCGGCGGCTGGTCAACTCCCACGCCGTTGCTTTTGCGCCATTTTCACAGAATTCGGCGGGATGGGCATTGGCCGGTTTCGACCACGCGCAGGCGACGCAGGCAAAGCCGTCGACCTTGTTCTGGCGCATCAGCTCGCGCGATACGGCAATCGCATTGCCTTCGCGGGGAATGATTTCGGCGACCGAACGCAGCGATCCCCAACCACCGGCGGGGCCGCCATAGGGCGTGAAGTCGGGATGGTCGCTGCGGTCGGTCATGCTCGCCTCGCTTTGACGGGAAGTGCGCGCCGACTATGCCGGGTCTATGAGCCACAAGGGAACCCCTATTCGCTGGCGTGACGGCGTCGCCGCGCCATCGACGCGCCTTCTCGCCGACGAAGTTCCGGTGGCGATCGTCGTCAACGGGACGACGATTGCGGTGTTGCTGGCGACGCCCGCCGACCTGACCGACTTTGCCGTCGGCTTCGCGTTGACCGAAGGCCTGGTCGCATGCCGCGCCGACGCGGGGGCGGTCGAGGTCGTCGCCCACGCCGACGGGATCGAGGCGCGGCTGAGCATTGCCGATACAGGGATACTCGCCGCGCGCCGCCGGACGATCATCGGGCCGAGCGGGTGCGGCCTGTGCGGGATCGAAAGCCTCGCCGCCGCCGTGATGCCGCCGCGCGTGGTCGGTGCCTCGGGGCCGCGTCCGACGCCTGACGAGATCGTCGCGGCAATGGCGGCGCTCGGCGAAGCGCAGCCGCTCGGTCGCGCGACGCGGTCGGTCCACGGCGCGGCATTGTGGCGGCGCGGCGCGGCACTGGTCGTCCGCGAAGACGTCGGGCGGCACAATGCGCTCGACAAGCTGGTGGGGGCGGTCGCGGGGATCGACACCGGCGAGGCGATGCTCCTTCTGACCAGCCGCGTTTCGGTCGAGATGGTTCAAAAGGCGAGCGTGCTGGGGTGCCCGATCATCGTCGCGGTATCAGCGCCGACGGCGCTCGCGGTGGCGACGGCGAACGCGGCGGGGCTGACGCTGATCGCGGTGGCGCGGACGGATGGCTTCGAAGCGTTCGCCGGATCTGAGCGCCTGGCGTGGCCCGAATAACCTGTCATCTCCGCCCGCGAGGGGATGACAGGTTGGCGTTTCTAAGCGGTCGCGATCGCCCTACCGCCCCGCCTGCAGCCGCCCGCGCGCGATCGCGTCGTTGAGCAGGACAGCGGCGCCTTCCGCGTCCTTCCACTCGCCGATCGACACCCATTTGCCCTTTTCAAGGTCTTTATAGTGTTCGAAGAAGTGCGCGATCTGCTCCTTCAGCGACGGTGGCAGGTCGTCGGGGCCGTGGACGTTCGAGTAGAACGGGTGGAGCGCGTCGACCGGGACGGCGATCAGTTTCTCGTCGCCGCCGCTTTCGTCCTCCATGACTAATGCGCCGATCGGGCGGACGCGACAGACCGCGCCCGGCACGAGCGGCGTCTGGCCGACGACGAGAACGTCGATCGGGTCGCCATCGGCCGACAGCGTGTGCGGGACGAAGCCGTAATTGCCGGGGTAGAACATCGCGGTGTGGAGGAAGCGGTCGACGAACAGGGCACCGCTCGCCTTGTCCATCTCATACTTGACCGGCTCGCCGCCCATCGGCACTTCGATGATAGCGTTGACGTCCCACGGCGGGGCACGACCGATCGGAATTTTGGCGAGGTCCATGGTATCTCCTGTTCCAGACGTTCATAACGCGCCTGCGTGAAGGATTGAAGCATGTTGGACCCGGTTGTTATCCTGTCGTTCGCGCGGACTCCGATGGGTGGGTTTCAGGGCGCGCTGAGCGGCGTTTCGGCGACCGCGCTCGGCGCGACAGCGGTGCGCGCGGCGGTCGCGCGCGCGGGCGTCGCCGGGGACGACATCGACAGCATCGTGATGGGCTGCGTCCTCCCCGCAGGGCTCGGCCAAGCTCCGGCGCGGCAGGCGGCGATCGGCGCGGGGCTGCCCTTGTCGGTCACCGCGACGACGGTCAACAAGATGTGCGGGTCGGGGATGCAGGCGGCGATCATGGCGCACGACGCGTTGGCGAGCGGGTCGGCAAACATCGTCGTCGCGGGCGGCATGGAGAGCATGTCGAACGCGCCGTATTTGCTGACCAAGCACCGCGCGGGCGCCCGGATCGGCCACGACGCGGTCAAGGATTCGATGTACTTGGACGGCCTTGAGGACGCCTACGACCCCGGCAAGTTGATGGGTGCGTTCGCGGAGGATAGCGCGCGCGAGTACCAGTTCACCCGAGCCGAACAGGACGATTACGCGCTCGAATCGCTCCGCCGCGCGACCGCCGCGATTGCGGGCGGCGCCTTCGCGGGAGAGATCGTCGCGGTGCAGGTTCCCGGAAAAGGCGGGCCGGTCGCGGTCGACACCGACGAGCAGCCGGGCAAGGCGCGCCCCGACAAGATCCCGACGCTCAAACCGGCGTTCGCCAAGGACGGGACGATCACCGCCGCCAACGCCTCGTCGATCAGCGACGGCGCGGCGGCGCTGGTGCTGACGCGCGCGAGCGTCGCGGTCGCCAAGGGGCTGACCCCGGTCGCGCGGATTATCGCGCATGCCGCGCACGCGCACGAACCGAGCAAGTTTACGACGGCTCCCGTGCCCGCGATACAGAAGGTCCTCGACCGCGCCGGATGGAGCGTCGCCGACGTCGACCTGTTCGAGGTCAACGAGGCGTTCGCCGTCGTCGCGATGATCGCGATGCGCGACATGGGGCTCGACCGGGCGAAGCTCAATATCCACGGCGGGGCGACCGCGCTCGGCCACCCGATCGGCGCGAGCGGCGCGCGGATCATCGCGACGTTGATCGCCGC
>JBBRQR010000155.1:0-6984 GCA_038226115.1 Sphingomonadales bacterium
CGGATCGCAGCGGGAAGACCCGGTGGCAGCAGCGCTTCGCCGCCGACCGCCAGCTGTCCTGTCCCGGCGCGCAACTCGCCGAGCGGCGGATGAATCGTTCGGTTCGCCGCGAGTGCTTCGACTTCGCAGTCGAAGTCGAGCCCCAGCCCCCGACATCGTCCGCCGCCATCGTCGACAACTGTTTCATCGACGATGAACGCGCCCTCGCGGCGGTACCAGCGATGGCGGCTCCAACCGACTTCCCCGTCGGCGGAAAATCGTTGTGCGAGCATACGGTCGATTGTCGTTGCTAAAACCGCCATGCCGGCACTGGCGGCTGCATCGGCGAGATCGGCGGTGACGACGGCATCGCGGCCGCGCACCCAATCGAGCGTGCTTGTCCGGCTGGTCCGGTGGAAGTAGGTCACAAGCCGCCCTCGATCTGGCGCAGCAACGCGACTTCGTCGAAGATCGTCGTCTCCTCGGCAATCAGCCCGTGCTCGACACGCCAATGTGTCACCGCGAGAATGTAAATCGGCCTGCCGCTTGGCGCACCGTATAATGCCGGGCCGTCGTGCGTCCCGGTCGCAGACCAGCGGACGGCGATCGCGTCGTCGACGGCGGCAATATGATCGACGCGGACCCGCAGATCGCCGAAGCTGCCGATCAACGCGGTCAGCCAGCCGGTGACCTCGCCCCAGCCGAACAGCCGTCGCGCTCCCGGGCCGAACCAGCGAACGGCGGGCGAGTAGACCGCGCGCACGGTGCCGAACCGCCGATGGTTGAATACGCGATCGAAGAACGCCCGCGCAAACGCCTCGCCGTCAGTCATCTGCGGCAAGGGGGCGTCGGGAAACGAGGTTGGCGCGGTGGCGGTTATCGCTGCCATCGCGTCGATGCGCCAAGGCGCGGCGTCGCCGGACGCGCGGTCGGTAGCCGCCTGCAGCTGAGCCACCGCGCGGGGACGGAAGCCGAGCGCGAGCGCCATCGCGCTATAGTCGCGAACGAGCCATTCCTCGACGATCAAATTGGCCTTGCACAGGCAGTCGGCGATTGTCGTGAACGCGATCCGTCGTCCGGTCGCGGAGCCGAATTCCGATGGTCCGCTGTTGGTCGCGATACTCGTGATGCGATGCGAGGAGAGATACGCGCCGTCGCCCTCATCGGACCAGATCACCGCTTCGCCGATCAGCACGCGATCGGGAAACGCCGACAAGGTCCGCGCTGTCCCGGCGATCACGGCGTCCATGCCGATCACCGGGCCGGCCATCGTATGCACCACGATGTCGCGCGCGTAATGCGTCGCGATCAAGCCGAAGTCTTTTTGCTCCCAGATGCGGTGGGTGCAGCGGATAATATAATCGACGATGTCCGCGTAGTCGGCGTCGAATCCCGGCAGGGCTTGGCGTCGCGCGCCGTGGGAGGCGAGGAGGTCGGTAATGTCGCGCCCGTGGATGGACCGCGCCGTCATTCCGTCCCGCGAACGACGAAGGCGACACTGTCGCAGGCGGCGCTGTAGGCGCGATCGAGGCCGATCGGCAGCGTGATCGTGTCGCCCTCGCCCAGCCGGGTCTCGCCACCATCCCAGGAAACTCCGATTTCGCCGCGATGGACGAACAGGACTTCGATCGTCGAGACGACCGTTTTGTCGGTCCGCGTGGCGGCGGCAAGGTCGACGCGGTCGAGCGTAAACCCGTCCACCAGCCCCAGCGGTGCGCCTGGACCGATTATCGCGGTCGTCGCGTGGGAGTGTGCGTGCAAGCCGTTCCGCACGACCATCGCTCCGGCATCGCGCGCAGTCGCGAGGCCGAATCGGGCCACCTCGTCAGCGCTTGTCGGGCGCATCGGATGCGCGCCCTCGGGTATTGTCTCGCCGCCTGCCGTGTCGATCAGCCGACCGCTTTCGAGGAGGATGAGGCCGAAGTCCCGCGCCATCTCGAAAACTTGAGGAGCCCATGTTACACGCCCCGGATCGTCGCGCCCCAGCACCGCCCAGAGAAAGCCGGTGTCGTCGCCGATATTCGTGAAGCCGCGAAACGTCTTGACCGGCAGCGCGATGACGTCGCCGGGGTAAAGCTCGACCTGTGCATCGTCGCCATGCTCGCCGAGATCGAAGCGCCAATGGCCCGAATGCACGACGAACACCTCGGCGGTATCATGGCTGTGCTGCGAGTTGACACACCCCGGCGGCTGACGCGCACCGCCGATATTGAAACCGTGCGGTTCGGCAATGTGAACGTGCTGAGCGGGGTTTTCCGAAACGCCCGGTCCGATGATGGTGAAATTCTCTTTCGCCTCCGAGCCCGGCGTCCGGCAATCGATGAAGGCGTTGTAGCAGGGCGCGAGATCGGCATAGCGCACGATGCGGGTTTCGATCGCGTCGGCGGTCCACGGCAGTGAGGGAGCGTCGGCCACGACGATAGGCGCCTTTTTCAAGTCGGAATTTAAGTGCTTGAACGCACCTGCATTCGAAGTCAATAATAGCGGAACGCAAGGACGATCGATGCTCGACACGCTGAAACTAATGGCGGCCACGCCCATGCTTTGCAGCGGCGGGACTGAAGCGCTCGACAGCGATTTCGCACTCCGCGCTTGCCACCCCGTCAATTCGGGGCACGGTGCCGCATTCTGGACGACCCATCTCGCCGCGCCGCTGGCAGCAGCGTTTGATCATGTCGCCGAGCGGACCGATATCGCACTGTCGGGATTGTTCAATGGTGACGCGTGGCTCGCGCGGAGCGGCCACATCGCCGGCATTTTCGCCGCGCCGCTGTTCGGCATACCGGCGACCGGTCGTTCCGCGTTCGTCCGCTTCGGGCGATTCGACCGCTTCGACGGCGCGCGGCTGGTCGAGACGATCGTGCTGCTCGACCTGCCCGCGCTGATGATGCAGGGGGGCGTCTGGCCGTTGTCGCCACCAATGGGCGACCTTCTGATCGCGCCGTCTCCCGCGAGCCACGACGGCGTCGCTGCATCGACCGATGCCGAGGCGGGACGGCGCAGTCTGGCGCTGGTTGAGGCAATGATCGGTGGGCTGCACACTTTTGACGGCTCGCTGAAGTCGATGGGCATGCGCGGCTACTGGGCCAAGGATTTCTGGTGGTTCGGCCCGGCACCGATCGGTAATTTCTGCGGTCATGCGAGCTACGAGCACGGGCATCAGGGGCCGTTTCTCAACGCCTTTCCCGACCGCGTCGGCGGCAATCACGCCGCTCGTATTGGTGAGCGCAACTATGTCGCGTCGACCGGCTGGCCGAGCATCACGGCGACGCACACGGGGGGTGGCTGGCTCGGGCTGGCGCCGACGGGACGCCCGGTCACGATGCGGGTGATGGATTTTTGGCGGGCCGAAGGGGCGGCGCTCGTCGAAAACTGGGTCATGATCGATATCCCCGACCTGTTGCTGCAGATGGACATCGACGTTTTTGCGCGGATGCACGCGCTTCATTCCCAACCGAGGAATTGACATGGCGGAATGGCTGAAGCGCGGCGCAACCGCCGATTCCCGCGCTACGGCGGATCGTACCGTGCGCGACACGGTCGAGGGCATCCTCGCCGATATCGAGACGCGGGGCGACGCGGCGGTGCGCGACCTGAGTATCAAATTCGACGGTTGGGACCGCGATGACTACCGCCTGACTGCCGCCGAAATTCAGGGGTGCATCGATCAGCTGAGCGCGCAGGACGTCAAGGACATCGAATTCGCACAGAGGCAAATCCGCAATTTCGCGCAAATCCAGCGCGCGTCGATGCACGACGTCGAGGTCGAGACGCTGCCTGGCGTCGTCCTTGGGCATCGGCATATCCCACTCAACGCGGCGGGATGCTATGTCCCCGGCGGCAAATATCCGCTGCTGGCGTCGGCGCATATGAGTGTGCTCACGGCCAAAGTCGCCGGCGTTGCCCGCGTTGTCACTTGCGCGCCGCCGTTCAACGGTCGGCCCGCGCCCGCCATCGTCGCGGCGCAAGCGATGGCCGGCGCGGATGAAATCTGGTGCCTCGGCGGCATTCAGGCGGTCGGGGCGATGGCGATCGGCACTGCATCGATGCGGGCGGTCGATATCCTCGTTGGCCCCGGCAATGCCTTCGTTGCCGAGGCCAAGCGGCAATTGTTCGGGCGCGTCGGCATCGACCTGTTCGCTGGACCGACCGAGACGTTGGTCATCGCCGATGAAATTGGTGCAGATGGCGAACTCTGCGCAACCGACCTGCTCGGCCAGGCCGAACACGGGCCCGACAGTCCCGCAATTTTGCTGACGACCAGCCGTGCTCTGGCGCTGGAGACGATGCGCGAGATCGAACGCCTGCTCGCGATCCTGCCGACCGCGATGATCGCGCGACGGGCGTGGGAGAATTTCGGCGAAGTGATCGTTGCCGATGATGACGACGAGATGGTCCGCATTGCCGACGACATCGCGTCCGAACACGTTCAGGTGATGACGCGTGATCCCGACTATTTCCTCAAACACATGACCAATTATGGCGCATTGTTTCTCGGGGCGCGGACCAACGTCAGCTTCGGCGACAAGGTGATCGGGACCAACCACACGCTGCCGACAAAGAAGGCGGCGCGCTACACCGGCGGGTTGTGGGTCGGCAAGTTTCTCAAGACCTGCACCTATCAGGGCGTGCTGACCGACGAAGCGTCGACGATGATCGGCGAATATTGCAGTCGTTTGTGCGCCCTCGAAGGGTTTGCCGGACACGGCGAGCAGGCCAACATCCGGGTCCGCCGCTACGGCCATCGCCACGTTCCTTACGCCGGGAAGGTCGAGGCGCTTGGCTGACCACGAGATCGACGGGGTCAGGCTGTGCTAAGCGATCCGATCATCCTGCCGCGCACGCCCAGTTTCCGCCTCGATGACCGCCGCGCAGTGGTGACCGGGGCCGGGCGGGGCATCGGCCTGGCGCTCGCCGCCGCGCTGGCGCAGGCGGGGGCGGCGGTGACCCTCACGGCGCGGACCGGCGACGAAATCGACGCGGCGGCGGCGGCGATCGTCGCTACGGGCGGGACCGCAGAAGCGGTTCGGCTCGATGTGACCAAATTGGCCGATGTCGCGGCGTTCTTTACCGACCGACCGGCGTTCGACATTCTCGTCAACAACGCCGGGACCAACCGACCGAAGCCGATGCAGTCGGTGACCGAGGCCGACTATGACGCGGTCCTCGATCTCAACGTCAAGGCGACGTTCTTCGTGGCGCAGGCGTGCGTCGCGCGCCTGCTCGCCGCGGGCAAGCCCGGCACCATGATCCATATCGGCAGTCAGATGGGACACGTCGGCGGCCCGAACCGGAGCCTGTACTGCGCGTCGAAATGGGCGCTCGAAGGGATGTCAAAGGCGTTCGCGCTCGACCTCGCGCCGTACGCAATCCGGTCGAATACGATTGCGCCGACCTTCATCGAAACCCCGCTGACTCGCGCGTATTTCGATGACCCCGCCTTCAAGGCATCGGTGCTGGCGCGAATCAAGCTCGGACGGCTTGGCACGGTCGAGGACTTGATGGGTGCTGTCCTGTTCCTCGCGTCCGATGCGTCCGCGCTCGTGACCGGAACGAGCATCGTCGTCGACGGCGGCTGGACGGCGGACTAAAGCGTCCCCGCGCCCCGGCAGGCGGCGGATCGGCGGGCTGTCGCGCAAACCGCGCTACAGATTGGCTATGCAAATGCGGAACGACCAGTCGTGCCAAGGCTGTCAGGTTGGCTGCGCGGGGTTTCAACGGCCCCATCCCCACCTCAAGCTTCATCCGGTGGCGATCGCCGCCGCCCAAGTTTGAGGCGCCGCCGCTCGGAACAAGCGAAGCGTCGATCAGGAGACGAGGTTGGGCTGAAGATTGAACACTCGCGCCTAAATCCCGCCGCCAGCCCGCAAAAGCCCGATGTCGGACTCGTCCGACAAGTGTCATGAATAAGACGGCTTAAGGCGCGGGCACCCAGACGAAACCGCCGCCGCGCGTCGGTGTGACCGTCCCGATGCCGGGGTACGGGAAGTGCGGCGCGAAGATCATCGTATGGGTCAAGGCCAGTCGCGTGAGTTCGGCGCGGCGGGTCGTCTCGCCGACCGCCTTGTCGCTGTCGAAGCCCATCGCCCAGTCGGGCTTCTGCAGCGACACGATCGTCGAATGCGCGGTGTCGCCGATGTCGAACAGCCGCGCCTTGCCGCTATGGACTTTATAGGCGACGTGCCCCGGCGTGTGGCCGCGCTCGGCGACGGAGGTGATTCCCGGCACGACCTCGGCTCCCGGCGCAAAGGTGACGACTTGCGGGATGATCGCCGCGACGATCTTCGCCGCGCCGGGGGTCGCCTGCATGAAGGTCCATTCGGCGGCTGCCATCCGCACCTTGGCATTGGGGAACGCCGAAGTGCCATCGGCGGCGATCAAACCGCCGATATGGTCGCCGTGGCTATGGGTAATCAGCACGTCGGTGACGGCGGTCGGCGCGACTCCGGCGGCAGCGAGGCTGAGGGTCAGCTTGCCGACGACCGGCCCAAGGCCGGTATCGAGCAGGACGACATGCCCCGGCAGCGTGACGAGCAACACGTTGACGCTGACGCGAATCGTGTCGGTCGGCGCCCCGGCGCTCGCCAGCAACGCCGTCACGGCGGGCACACCGACGTCGGTCCCGAAGGTCATGGCATCGTTGGGAATCAGGAACTCGCCGTCGTGGAGCGCGACGACCTTGATCTTGCCGACGGTGAACGCGCGCGCCGCGGGTTGAATCGGCTGCGGCACCGGCGCGGCGGCGAGCGGCGCGGCGAGCGCGGTGGCAAGAAGGGCGGCGACGACACGGTTATGGATCATGGCAGGCTCCGACGGGTGCCCATGCGTCTAGCGGGGGTCGCGGCGAGTGGGAAGGCGCGGCCTTCCGTACAGCGTTCGACCCACGCTTGCGCGTCCGCCGCCAGCAGACTATATCGACCCCATCTTCACATCGTCAGCTTGCGAAGGTCGGCCCGGAACGCTCCGGACCGCCGCTAATGTCGTACAGGTTCGTTTGGCCACACC
>JBBRQR010000156.1:0-6880 GCA_038226115.1 Sphingomonadales bacterium
CGCGACGTCGCGGTGATGCGCGCGTCGCTCGAAGGCGCGACCGTCGTCCTCGCCACCGCGACCCCGGCGATCGAGACGCAGGTTCAGGTCGCGCGCGGGCGCTATGTCGAACTCAAACTGCCGTCGCGCTTCGGCGGGGCACAGATGCCGCGCATTTCGACAATCGACCTCCGCGCCGATCCGCCGCCACGCGGCAACTGGCTGAGCCCGACGCTGGTTGCGGCGCTGCGCGAGACGCATGTCGCGGGCGAGCAGTCGCTGCTTTTCCTCAACCGCCGTGGGTACGCGCCGCTGACGCTGTGCCGGACGTGCGGCGAGCGGATCCAATGCCCGCAATGCACCGCATGGCTCGTCGAGCACCGGCTGACGGCGCGACTTCAGTGCCATCACTGCGGTTATTCGCTCCCCGTCCCGCCGCGCTGCCCGGCGTGCGACGCGGAGGCCAGCCTCGTCGCGTGCGGCCCCGGCGTCGAGCGCGTCGCCGAGGAAGTTGCGCGCATCCTCCCCGACCTGCGCATCGCCCTGGTAACGTCGGACACGATCTTCTCCCCCGCCCGCGCCGCCGCGCTCGTCGCCGCCGTCGACGCGCACGAGGTCGATGTGCTGATCGGGACGCAGCTCGTGACCAAGGGCTATCACTTCCCCGACCTGACGCTCGTCGGCGTCGTCGATGCCGATCTGGGCCTCGCGGGCGGCGACCTGCGCGCGGGCGAGCGGACGTTCCAGCAGATCGCGCAGGTCGCCGGACGCGCGGGGCGGGGGTCGAAGCCGGGGCGGGTGCTGCTCCAGACGCATCAGCCCGACGCGCGGATCATGCGCGCGCTCGTCGACTATGACGCCGCCGGGTTCTTCGCCGCCGAAACCGACGCGCGCCGCGATCTCGGGCTACCGCCGTTCGGGCGGCTGGCGGGGGTCGTCGTGTCGGGGGAGGATGCGAACGCCGTCAACTCGGTCGCGCGCGACCTCGGGCGGTCGGCCCCGCGCGCCGACGGGCTGGCGGTCCTCGGCCCCGCCCCCGCGCCGCTGGCGATGCTGCGCGGGCGGCACCGGGTGCGGCTGCTCGTTCATGCGCGGCGGAGCGTCGATTTGCAGGGCATCGTCGCGGCGTGGCTCGAAGGGGTGCAGGTCCCGGCTAGTGTACGGGTGACGGTCGACATCGACCCGTATAATTTCCTTTAACGCCCCATCCCCATCCGCTGAAGCTCGCGCTGCTTGTCGAGCCACTGGTGCTTCAAGGCCCCGCCGACGTGGAGGACGAACAGCCCGTACAGCGCGAGCGCGAACGCCGAATGCCATGCGAAGAATACCCCGTGGAGGCGTTCCTTGTCGGGCTGCGCGGTGTCCATGATCCAGCCGATTCGCGGCAGATCGACGATCCCGAACAATGAAAGCGGATGCGCGGCGGCAAGCTTGAACGCGCTGTCGTGCATATACCCCGTCAGCGGCAGGCCGACGATGATGAGGTAAAGTGCGAAGTGGGCGAGGTGCGATGCCGTAATCTCCCACCGCTTCTGCCCGATGGGCGGCGGCGGCGGTTCGTGGGTGACGCGCCACAGGATACGCATCGCGGCGAGGCCGAGGACGGTCATGCCGATCGATTTGTGGAGGTCGATCGTCGGGCGGGTCCAGCCTTCAGGGAAGAAGTCGATCAGCCAGATCATCACGACATTGACGACGATCAGCGTCCCGATCAGCCAGTGAAAGACGATCGCGGTTTTGGTATAGCGGTCGGGCAAGGTCATGCAGCATCCGTTCAGTTCGGGTGTGACATGGGCACCATGGCACGGCGGATGCGATTGCCGCTATAGGCACGTGCGCTGCACTAAAAGGCTCGCCGTGACCCTCGATCCCGTCCTCCGCGCCAATTCGCCCCGCTACACCCCCGAACCGACACCGTGGCCGAGCATCGCCATCCACGGCGGCGTCACGCTGTTGTGGCTGGTTCTGCTGGCGGGCGCGTTCACCTTTACCGGCGTTTTCGCGTGGAGCGTCGGGCTGGTGTATATCGCTTATGATACGGTGCTGCTCGGCTTTACCTTCGTTCAGACATGGGCGCTGCGCCGCGATCGGCCGACGCCGACGCCGGGCACGCCTGCGACACTCGCGGTGATCGTCGCGGCGCATAACGAGGCGGCGGTGCTGCCGGTGACGCTCGCCGCCTTATTCGCCCAAAGTGCGCCGCCCGAGCGGATCGTCATCGCCGACGACGGCTCGACCGATGCGAGCGCCGACGTGCTGACGCGCGACTTCGGGCTGATCGCGCCGCCGCTCGGCAGCCTTGCCGACAGCGCGACGCACCCCGGCCTGTCGTGGCTGCGCCTGCCGCACGGCGGCAAGGCGGCGGCGCTCAACGTTGCGCTGGCGGCAATCGACAGCGAAGTCGTGCTGACGGTCGACGCCGATACGCTGCTCGAACCCGGTGCGATCGCCGCGATCCGCGCCGCGTTTGCCGCCGACCCCGCGCTCGTTGCCGCCACCGGCGTGCTGACCCCGGTGTGTGACGCGAGCATTGGCGGACGGCTGTTCGAGTGGTTCCAGCGGTACGAATATATCCGCAACTTCCTGTCGCGCTTCGCGTGGGAGCAGGTCGGCGGGCTGTTGCTGATCTCGGGCGCATTCGCCGGCTTCCGCCGTACCGCCGTCATCGCGGTCGGCGGGTTCGACCGCGACTGCCTCGTCGAGGATTACGAACTGATCCACCGCCTCCGCCGCCACGCCGCGCGCGCCGGGCTCGACTGGACGACCGCCGTCGTCGGCGAGGCGCGGGCGCGAACGACCGCCCCGGCCGACCTCGCGGCGTTTCTCGCGCAGCGACGGCGCTGGTTCGGCGGGTTTCTGCAGACGCAATATTGGTACCGCGACATGGTCGGCGACCGCCGCTACGGCCACCTTGGAACGTGGATGCTGCCGGTCAAAGCGTTCGACACGCTCCAGCCGGTGTTCGGGCTGACGGCGTTTTTTCTGCTGCTTTATTATCTCGCGCTCGGGCGGGTCCACGTCTTGCTGCCGGTTGCAATCGTCATCGGCACCAAGATCGCCATCGATCTTGCCTTCCATCTCTGGTCGATCCGCCTGTACCGCCACTGGGCGGGCGGCGCGCCGATGGGGAGCATCGCGGCGGTCGTCGCGTCGCTGATCGAGCCGTTCAGCTTCCAGCTCCTCCGCCACACCGGCGCGGCGCTCGGGTGGGTGACGTTCCTCAGCGGGCGACAGACGTGGGGCAAGCAGAGTCGCGGCGGGCTAATCCGCACCTGAGCTTGTTCGTGCCCTGTTCCGCCGCTAGTCTCACCGCGTGACCGCCCCCCCCTACCCCGCCCTCGTTGCGACCCACGCCGGGATCTGGATCGACGGCACCCCTGTGTCGCGCGGGGAAGCGATCCGCCGCGCCGCCGATACGCCGCATCTGCTGCTGGGCGCGGCCATCACCGCGAGCCGCCTCGGCTATCCCGAATTGTCGGGGCTCGACCTCCTCGAACTGTTCGCCTTCGTCCACCCCGCGCGCTTTGCCGTGCCGACGGCGGGGGGGCTGGCGCGGGTTCTCGGCCTTGCCACGCCGGCGAGCGGCGCGGGCGAACCGGCGTTCCTCCACGCGGCGGCGACGGCGCTCCTCACGACGCTGGAAAGCCCTGACTGGCGCGAACGCCACGGGGCATGGGCGATCGCGCAGACGCTCGTCCGCCTGCGCTGGAGCTGGGGCGGCGAGGTCGCGCGGCGCATCGCCCAGCCCTCGCGGCCCGAACGCAGCCTGTTCACCACCCTACCGAAATGGGAGGACGCCCCGCCGCGTCCACGCCCGCGCGACATCGCGGTGAGCGACAATGAGGTCGACGCCCGCCTCGACGCCATGCTCGGCCCCGGCGCCGAACGCCGCGACGGGCAGCGCGCCTATGCCCATGCCGCCGCCCACGCCTTCCGCCCGCGAACCATGGCGACCGCGCCGAACGTCGCGCTACTCGAGGCAGGGACCGGCATCGGCAAGACGCTCGGCTACCTCGCCCCCGCCGCGCATTGGGCGGCGACGGCGGGGGGCACCGTCTGGCTGTCGACGTACACCAAGGCGTTGCAGCGGCAGCTCGACCACGAAGCGGCGCGCGCCTACCCCGATCCGGTGGCGAAAGCGGAAAAGGTCGTCGTCCGCAAGGGCCGTGAGAATTACCTCTGCCTGCTCAACCTCGAGGACGCCGTTCAGGGCGGCTTTGGCGGACGCGCGGCAATCTTCGCTCAACTGGCGATGCGCTGGGCCGAGTATAGCCGCGACGGCGACCTGATTGGCGGCGACCTGCCAGGGTGGCTGACCACTTTGTTCGGGCGCGCCGCGCTGGCCGGCCTCAGCGACCGGCGCGGCGAGTGCGTCTATGCTGGTTGCCCGCATTACCGGACGTGCTTCATCGAGCGCGCTCAACGCGCCAGCGCTCGCGCCGACCTTGTCATCGCCAATCATGCCCTCGTGATGGTCAACGCTGTGCGCGGACGCGCCGAGGGGGCGGCGATGACGCGCATCGTCTTCGACGAAGGGCATCACCTGTTCGACGCCGCCGACTCGACCTTTGCCGTCGCGCTGACCGGCACCGAGACCATTGAATTGCGACGCTGGTTGCTCGGCCCCGAAAAAAATGCGCGTGGGCGGCGGCGCGGGTTGGCGGCGCGGCTGTCGGACCTTGCCGGCTATGACGACGACGGCGCGCTTGCGCTCGAAACGGCGACGCGCGCGGCGCACGCGCTACCCGGCGACGGATGGGGCGGACGGCTAGTCGCCGGCACCCCCGACGGCCCGGTCGAGACGCTGCTCGCCGCCGTCCGCGCGCAGGTCTTTGCCCGCGCGCCTGAGAAAAGACTTGGCGAGAAGAACGGCGACACCGGATATGGCCTCGAAACCGAAGTTGCCGAGGTCTTGCCCGCCGTTGTCGACGCCGCGCTTGGGGCAGCGGCGGCGCTGGAAACGCTCGCTCGCCCGCTAGCGGCGCTCGAGGCGCGGCTGGTCGCCGTGCTCGACGATCCGCCTGACTGGCTCGACGGCCCGGGCCGCGCGCGGGTGGAAGGTGCGGCGGCGGGGTTACGGTTGCGTGGCGAACTGCTCGCGGCGTGGATCGGGCTGCTCGCGCGGCTCGGCGGGGCGGCGCACCCCGACTTCATCGACTGGTTCGCCGTCGACCGCGTTGAGGGGCGCGAATACGACGTCGGCGTCCATCGTCGCTGGCTCGACCCGACCCGCCCCTTGGCGAAGGCGGTGTTCGAACCTGCGCACGGGATCGCGATTACCTCGGCAACGCTCCGCGGCGCCCGCTACGACGATCCGCGGCTGGATTGGGAGAGCGCCGCCGTGCGGACCGGAGCCGCCCACCTCGCGCTGCCGCCGCACCGCTTCGCCGTCGACAGCCCGTTCGATTATGCCGCGCAAGCCCGCGTGCTGATCGTCACCGACATCAAGCGCGGCGATCTGCCCGCACTGGCGAACGCGTACCGACGTTTGATCGAGGCGGCGGACGGCGGCACGCTCGGCCTGTTCACCGCCATCGCTCGGCTGAAGGCGGTTCACGCGCGCATCGCCGATCCGCTGGCCAAGGCGGGCCTTCCCCTCCTCGCGCAGCACGTCGACCCGATCGACACGGGCACGCTCGTCGACATTTTCCGTGCCGAACCAAAGGCTTCGCTTCTTGGCACCGACGCCTTGCGCGACGGCGTCGATGTTCCGGGCCAGTCGCTCCGCCTCGTCGTCATGGAGGGCGTCCCGTGGCCGCGCCCAACCGTCGTCCACGCCGCCCGCCGTGCCGCGTTCGGCGGGTCCGCCTACGACGACCTCGTCACCGGCGGACGCCTCGCGCAGGCGTTCGGACGCCTGATACGCCGGGCCGACGACCATGGCACCTTCGTCCTGATCGGCCCTGCCGTCCCGTCGCGTTTGCTCGCGGCGTTTCCGCCCGGCACCCGCATCGACCGCGTCGACCTCGACACCGCCGTCGCCACGGTTGCCGCCGGGGGGCCGGTGCGCGTGACGGCATCAGCTGCATTGTCACACGACGACGCTACCGCTAGGGCACAGTTTCGCGACGAGGGACACGTGCGTGAAGACCCTGACCCTGCTGCGTCACGCCAAATCGACATGGAACGACCCGGTCGAGCGTGACTTCGACCGACCGTTGAACGGGCGCGGCCGCCGTGCCGCCGCGCGGATCGGCCAGTGGCTGGCCGATGACGGGGTTATTTTCGATCATGTTCGCGCCAGTCCGGCAGTCCGAGTCCGCCAGACAATCGAGGGTGTCGAGGACGGTCTGCGACGCCGCCTCGCGCCGATGTTCGATGCGCGCATCTACCTCGCCAGCGCGATGACGCTGCTCGACATCGTGCAAGGGTTCGAGCCAACCGCCACGACGGCGTTGCTCATCGGGCATAACCCCGGGCTTGAGGATCTCCTCCTCCTCATCACGCCCGATGCCGATCCGCTCCGCAGCGAAGTCGAGATCAAATATCCGACCGCGACGCTCGCCGTCTTGGACCTGAACGTCGAAACGTGGCGCGATGCGGCACCGGGGTCTGCCCACCTGCGCGCCTTCATCCGTCCGCGCGATCTCGACGCGAGCCTTGGCCCCGATGATTGACGGCCCCGGCTGGCTGATCGCTGGCGGCATCCTCAGCGCGCTCGCGTCGGCGCTGCACCTTGGCTGCATCGCCGGCGGCGCGCCATGGTACCGCTTCTTCGGCGCGGGCGAAAAGATGGCACGAATGGCCGAACGCGGCTGGGGTGCAGTTCCGGTAACGCTGTTCATCGCCGTCGTCCTCGCGGCGTGGTCGGCCTATGCGCTGTCGGGAGCCGGTATTCTGCCCCGCTTGCCACTCCTCCGCACCGCGCTCGTCGCAATCGCCGCCATCTATCTGCTGCGCG
>JBBRQR010000157.1:0-6806 GCA_038226115.1 Sphingomonadales bacterium
CCCGGCGTCCGCTGAACGGGCATTCCCAAGTCTCGTCGACGGCGCGCCCGCTGTACTGGCGTGCTTCCGACAACTCGCCGTGGCGTGCGAGCATCGGGTTGACCGAACCGGCGACGGCGACATCGCGGTCGAGGATCGCGGCGCGAAGTTTCTCGTAGCGGCCTTCCTCGCGCAGGCGGACGAACTGGTCGTGGAGGTTGAACACCATCGCCGGCCGGGAAAATCGCCGCGCTGGGCGACTGGCGCCGGGGTGAAGCCCAACGACGAAAAAGGCTTGGCCGCCGAAGCTCAACGAAAAATGCGGGTCATCGGGGTCTTCGCTGACGCGCGCATCGGCGGCTTGCGCGAACATCTGGTCCTTGTCGGACAATGACTGGATGCGCGCCCACATCGCGGACTCGAAATCGGCTTCCGACAGCGACCAATCCTGTTCGAAGATAACGACGAACGTCTGGAACAGAACCGGGTCGGCGGCATAGCTTCGGGCGAGGTCGAGCAGGCCGGGGTAAACGCGGAGATCGTCCCACCCCGAGCGGACATCGCGCGCGACCAGAATTCGCATCTGGCCCTTCGCCAGCGCCGATTTCGCGCCGACGCACGGGAAGGCGGCATCGCGCACGAAATCGCGAAAGCGTTCGGCAAGGGGATGATCGTCATCGGTGGTCGGCGGCAGCATCGCGAGCCCTGCGCTGAAGGTTTGGAACCTGCACAACATCATTGCTGGCAAAATGTTTCCGGGTGCGTCGGCGTTGACAGCCGGGGGCGCATTCGCCACTAACCCGCGCTTCGCGTTGCCAGCGCGGACAACGCCGTCAGGCGCGTGGAGAGGTGGCCGAGCGGTCAATGGCAGCAGACTGTAAATCTGCCGGGGCAACCCTACGTTGGTTCAAATCCAACCCTCTCCACCAGCCAGTCCAAGCGTGCTACACGGTCTGCGACGCGGGTATAGCTCAGTGGTAGAGCACTAGCCTTCCAAGCTTGTGATGCGGGTTCGATTCCCGCTACCCGCTCCAACCGCCGTGCGAAGACGAGCAGCGCTGCAAAGGCGCTTGCCTTAGCGAAGCTGCGGGCGGACCCGCGCAAGGTCGGCCGGCGGGACGGGCGACCTTCCCGCCCGAACCCGTCCGACGGCGCGGCTTTGCCGCGACGCCCCGTCCGCGCACGCAATCTCCTCGACAATCCCCCCTTGCCCCACCCCCGCGCCTCCCGTATAGCCGCCGGTCTCGGCACTCGTAGGAGTGTAGCTCAGTTGGTAGAGCATCGGTCTCCAAAACCGAGGGCCGGGGGTTCGAGCCCCTCCACTCCTGCCAGCCGGGGCCGAGAAGTTTCGCGACCAGCTGCGGACCCGCAAATTCGGGGTTTGGGCTGGTTATCGTTGTTGGTGAAAAGGCGTT
The DNA here is from genome assembly GCA_038226115.1 of Sphingomonadales bacterium. Classification (GTDB taxonomy): domain Bacteria; phylum Pseudomonadota; class Alphaproteobacteria; order Sphingomonadales; family Sphingomonadaceae; genus Polymorphobacter_B. The sequence continues at coordinate 1,395 of JBBRQR010000157.1, forward strand.
AGATCGTTCAGATGGCCAAGACTTCCCCCGCCGAGTTCGTGCGACAGGTTCAGGTTGAGACGGCCAAGATTTCGTGGCCGACATGGTCTGAAACGCTGCGCATGACGATCATGGTCCTGATCATGACGACCGTCCTGTCGCTATTCTTCCTCGGCGTCGATCAGGTGCTCGGTCGCCTCGTCAAGGCGCTGCTGAGCCTGGCGAACTAGGATGAGCTCGCGCTGGTACATCATCCACGCTTACTCGGGCTTCGAGAACAAGGTCCGCGACGCGATCGTCACCGAGGCCGCGCGCAAGGGTCTCGATGCGTTTATCGAGTCGGTCGAGGTTCCCGTCGAAAAGGTCACCGAGGTCCGCCGCGGCAAGAAGGTGACGTCGGATCGCAAATTCTTCCCCGGCTATGTGCTGGCGAAGATGGCGATGAACGACGACATCTATCACCTCGTCAAGAACACGCCGAAGGTCACCGGCTTCCTCGGCCAGCAGAACAAGCCGCAGCCGATCAGCGAGGCCGAAGCCGCGCGCATCCTGAACACCAAGGCCGAGGAGGCCGTCTCGACCGCCAAGGTCAAGCTCAAGGTCAATTACGAAATCGGCGATCAGGTCAAGGTTTTGGACGGCCCGTTCGCGTCGTTCAACGGCCTTGTCGAGGAACTCGATTTCGATCACGGCCGGGTCAAGGTTTCGGTCTCGATCTTCGGGCGCGCAACGCCGGTCGAACTCGCCTTCGAGCAGGTCGAAAAGCCCAAGTAACACAAGAGTTTAACGCAGACTGTGGGAGGCAGCGACCCTGCCGCATGGACCACATTTAGGAGAGTGCCGTCATGGCGAAGAAGATTACCGGTTACATCAAGCTGCAGGTCAAGGCCGGCAGCGCGACCCCCAGCCCGCCGATCGGGCCGGCGCTCGGCCAGCGCGGCGTCAACATCATGGAATTCTGCAAGGCGTTCAACGCCAAGACGTCCGAGATGGAGAAGGGGACGCCGATCCCCACCGTCATCACGGTGTTCGCCGACCGCAGCTTCACCTTTGCGACCAAGACGCCGCCGGCATCGTTCCTGATCAAGCAGGCCGCCGGCCTCAAGGCGGGCGCGACGACGCCGGGTAAGGGCGCGAGCGCGGGCAAGATCACGGCGCAGCAGATTCGTCAGATCGCCGAGACGAAGATGACCGACCTCAATGCAAATTCGATTGAAATGGCCATGAAGACGATCGAGGGCAGCGCGCGCTCGATGGGTCTCGACGTGGTGGAGGCTTAAATGGCGGCGAGCAAGAAGCAGAAGGCGCAAGCCTCGACGATCGACCGCGAGAAGCTGTATCCGCTCGATACCGCGCTCGGCATCGTCAAGGCGAACGCAATCGCCAAGTTCGACGAGACGATCGAGGTCGCCATCGGCCTCAACGTCGATCCGCGCCACGCCGACCAGATGGTCCGCGGCGTCGTCACCCTGCCCAAGGGCACCGGCAAGACGGTTCGCGTCGCCGTGTTTGCCCGCGGGGCGAAGGCTGAGGAAGCAACCAAGGCCGGTGCCGACATCGTCGGAGCCGAGGATCTGCTCGAGATCGTCACCGGCGGCAAGATCGACTTCGATCGCTGCATCGCGACGCCCGATATGATGGGTCTTGTCGGTCGCCTTGGTAAGGTGCTCGGGCCCAAGGGTCTGATGCCGAACCCGAAGCTCGGCACGGTCACGATGAACGTCGCCGCCGCCGTCGAAGCCGCCAAGGGCGGTCAGATCGAATATCGCGTCGAAAAGGCCGGGATCATCCACGGCATGCTCGGCAAGGCGAGCTTCCCCGCCGAAGACCTCCGCGCCAACTTCGACGCGCTGATGGACGCGGTGACCAAGGCCAAGCCGTCGGGCGCCAAGGGCAAATATTTGCAGAAGGTCGCGCTGAGCTCGTCGATGGGGCCTGGCGTCAAGGTCGACACGACGACGGTGCCGGGTCACGGCATCGTCTAAGGAACATGGTCATCCCCGCCTGCGCGGGGATGACAAGTTAAAAATTTGGGGGTAATGCCCCCCGATTACCGTCCGAGATTGCCGGTGTCCGTGAGGACTTAAGCCCGAAAAGGCCGACATGAGACGGGGAGAGTTTATCGGGTCCGCCGTGCGGTGGCGTCCCCGGCGTGACACGTTTACGCGTGCGACGACGATCCCTCGGGCGGGCCATGGTTGGCCCTCACCGGCCAGCTTTGGCTCAAGTACGCGTTCCGGAATGGTCCGGAAGGCGAATTGGCTAAGGAGAGAGCATGGATCGCGCTCAGAAATCCGAGCAGGTATCCAACCTCGCCAAGACTTTGTCCGAGACCAGCGTTGTCGTGCTCGCGCGCAACCACGGTTTGACGGTGGCCCAGGTCACCGATTTGCGGACGAAGATGCGGGCGGCGGGTGCCACCTTCAAGGTTACCAAGAACCGGCTCGCCAAGATCGCTCTGGAGGGCACGCCCTACCAGCCGCTCGGCGAGTTACTGACGGGTCCCGTCGGCTTTGCCACCTCGACCGATCCGGTCGCGGCAGCGAAGGTCGCGGTCGATTTCGCCAAGACGAACGACAAGTTCGAATTGGTGGGCGGCGCGATGGGGACGACCGTGCTCAGCGTCGATGGGGTCAAGGCGCTCGCCTCGCTCCCGTCGCTCGACGAGCTGCGGGCCAAGATCGTGGGCCTTGTTCAGGCGCCCGCGACTAAGCTCGCGCAGTTGGTCAATGCGCCCGCCGGCAAGCTGGCGCGCGTGTTCGGTGCCTATGCAAACCGCGACGGCGACCTTCAGGACGCCGCGTAAACTTCATCCCGTTTCAAGACTTTAGGAGAATAACATGGCTGACCTGCAGAAGATCGTCGACGAACTCAGCACCCTGACCGTGCTCGAAGCCGCCGACCTCGCGAAGATGCTCGAAGAAAAGTGGGGCGTCAGCGCCGCCGCTGCCGTCGCGTCCGGTCCGGCTGCCGCCGGCCCCGCCGCTGCGGTCGTCGAGGAAAAGACCGAGTTCGACGTCATCCTGACCGGCGACGGCGGCAAGAAGATCAACGTCATCAAGGAAGTCCGCGCCCTGACGGGTCTCGGCCTGACCGAAGCCAAGACGCTGGTCGAAAGCGCGCCGAAGGCGATCAAGGAAGGCGTCAACAAGGCCGAAGCCGAGAAGATCAAGGCGCAGATCGAAGCGGCCGGCGGTACCGTCGAGCTCAAGTAGACCGGTTCGGTCGTACGCGAATGAAGGGCGGCCCCGGCGACGGGGCTGCCCTTTTTTCGTCGGGGGTTCCCAAACTCGCTCCGCTCCCCTATATCGCTTCTTCCACTACATTCCGGCACACCCCTTCGATCCTGGGTGCGCCGCCTTCCCCGTCCTCGGGTGACCGTCCGATTTGCTCACGGATGCGTCTGGAAATGAGGACAGCGGCAGGTTTCAACGAGGCTGGCGGTGCGGTTCCTCAGGCGGAATGCGCACTTTTTGGCGTTGGACTTCGGTCCGCGTGCGACAAAAAGGACGACCATGGCGACCAAGGCAGCTCCTCCGATCAACGCCTCGACCGGCACCAGCTTTACGACACGCAAGCGGGTCCGCAAGACCTTCGGGACGATCCGCGAGGTCGTGCAGATGCCGAACCTGATCGAGGTCCAGCGCGAATCGTACGAGCTGTTCCTCCGCTCGCGTCCGGCCGATAATTATGTTTCGGGGCTCGAGAAGACGCTGCGGTCGGTGTTTCCGATCCGCGATTTCGCCGGGACCGCCGAACTCGACTTCGTCCATTACGAGCTCGAAGACCCCAAGTACGACACCGACGAGTGCCGCCAGCGCGGCATGACCTATGCGGCGCCGATGCGCGTGACGCTGCGCCTGATCGTGTTCGAGGTCGACGCCGATACCGAGGCGCGGTCGGTCCTCGATATCAAGGTGCAGGACGTCTACATGGGCGACATGCCCCTGATGACGGGCAACGGCACCTTCATCATCAACGGCACCGAGCGCGTCATCGTCAGCCAGATGCACCGTTCGCCCGGCGTGTTCTTCGACCATGATCGCGGCAAGACCCATTCGTCGGGCAAGTTCCTGTTCGCCGCGCGCGTCATCCCGTATCGCGGGTCGTGGCTCGATTTCGAGTTCGACGCCAAGGACATCGTCAACGTCCGCATCGACCGCAAGCGCAAGCTTCCGGTCACGACATTGCTGTACGCGCTCAACTATAACAGCGAGGAAATCCTCAACGAATTTTATGGTCGCGTGACATGGGTTCGCGGCCAGGGCGGCTGGGTTGTCCCGTTCGAGAGCGAGCAGTGGCGCGGGACCAAGCCGAGCTTCGACGTCGTCAACGCCGAGACCGGCGAAGTCGCCTTCCCGCTCGGCACCAAGATCACGCCACGCCTCGCGCGCAAGGCGCAGACCGACGGCCTCAAGTCGCTGCTGATCCCGACCGAGGAAATCTTCGGGCGCTACAGCGCGTTCGACCTGATCAACGACAAGACCGGCGAAATCTACATCGAGGCGGGCGACGAGCTGACTGCCGAGAATCTGGAAAAGATCGACCAGTCGGGGCAGGCGACGCTCGAACTGCTCGACATCGACCACGTCAACGTCGGCCCGTGGATGCGTAATACGCTGATGGCCGACAAGGTCGAGGAGCGCGATCATGCGCTCAGCGAAATCTACCGCGTCATGCGCCCCGGCGAGCCGCCGACGCGCGAGACCGCCGAGAGCATGTTCTACGGCCTGTTCTTCGACCCCGACCGCTACGACCTCAGCGCCGTCGGTCGCGTCAAGATGAACATGCGGATGGCGCTCGACGTCCCCGACGACATGACCGTATTGCGCCGCGAGGACATTCTCGAGGTCATCAAGACGCTGGTCGGCCTGAAGGACGGCAAGGGCGAAATCGACGACATCGACAACCTTGGCAACCGCCGGGTCCGCTCTGTCGGCGAATTGCTCGAGAACCAGTATCGCGTCGGGCTGTTGCGCATGGAGCGCGCGGTCAAGGAGCGGATGAGCTCGGTCGACATCGACACCGTCATGCCCAACGACCTGATCAACGCCAAGCCGGCGGTGGCAGCGGTTCGCGAGTTCTTCGGTAGCTCGCAGCTCAGCCAGTTCATGGACCAGACCAACCCGCTGTCCGAAGTCACCCACAAGCGTCGAGTGTCGGCGCTCGGGCCGGGCGGCCTGACGCGTGAGCGCGCCGGCTTCGAAGTCCGCGACGTTCACCCGACACACTACGGGCGCATCTGCCCGATCGAAACGCCGGAAGGCCCGAACATCGGGCTGATCAACAGCCTCGCGACATTCAGCCGCGTCAACAAATATGGCTTCATCGAGACGCCGTACCGCCAGGTTGTCGATCACAAGCTGACCGACGTCGTCGTCTATCTGTCGGCGATGGAGGAGGCCAAGCACACGATCGCGCAGGCCAACGCCG
>JBBRQR010000158.1:0-6767 GCA_038226115.1 Sphingomonadales bacterium
GACCGTCCCCATCGACTGGCTGAGCGACAACGAGCGGGCGCACCACGTCATGTTCACACCCGACGGAAAGCGCGTCGTCGTCGAAACCGACATGGCGGTCAGGGTCATCGACCTCGCGACCGGTAAGCAACGCCAATCGACTTCGCTGGGCGACGACAAGGCGCCGATAATTGCGGTAGATGATGTCAGCTTGATTGCCGTCCCGACCGGCGGCGATCAGGTCGCCAACCTGCAATCGCTCACGCTCGCAGCACCCAACGGCTATCTAAACTATATCGACCGTGCGCTCAGTGCCGGGTCCGTTGCGGGGGGCGGGCTGGTCTGGATCGCCGCCCCCGACGGAAGTTTGCGGTTCTTCGAGACGAGCTTTGGAATGACGATACTTACCCTCCAGCGGATGGGTACGAGCGGCTTTGTCACCTATGACGAAGCTGCTCGCTACGACAGTCCGCTCGGCCCCGATACCAACGCTTTCCGCTGGACCTTCCCCGACGAGCCGCTGCGCAGCCTCGGCGGTCAGACGTTCATGCGCGACTATTTCGAGCCGCAACTTTTTGGCAAGACGCTGGCGTGCACCCGCAACGCCCGGTGCGAAGCCGCGCTACCGCCACCGCCGCCGGTCGGTGGGCTCAACCGGACGCTGCCCGCCGTCCGCATCGTCCGCGTTCGCCCGGGGCCGACCCGCGACACCGCGATCGTCGAGGTCGAGGCGAACAGCGTCGATGCGCCGACCGCCAACGGTAAGACGACATCGGGACTGTACGATCTCCGGCTATTCCGCGACGGCAAGCTCGTCGGCCAGCGGCCGGGGTCACAGGATGTGAAGCCCGATCGCGCGGCGGCGATGGCGATGACCCGCGATGACATCGACACATGGCAATCGCTTCATCACGTCCACATCGACGCGGCGGCTCCTGTGACCGACCGCAGGCCTGTCCACGAAAGCTTTACCGTGCGGTTGCCGACCGGCATCGACGCCCGCCACGTCGAGTTCGAGGCCTATGCGTTCAACGCCGACCGGGTGAAAAGCGACACCGCGCGCGCTAGCTATACCCGGCCCCTCGTCTGGCCGAGCCAGCGTAAGGCATATCTGCTGACGATCGGCATCGACGACTATGCCGAAGACCGTTTTCACCTCGATTACGCCGTCGCCGATGCCGATCTGCTCGCCAAGCGCCTGTCGGCGGTTCCGGGTTACGCCGTCCATCGCCTCGACCTGCGCGGCAAGGGGTTGCTGCACGCGGCGACGAGCAGCGCGGTCGCCGACGCGATTGCGCTGCTTGCACCGGGCAATCATGCGGCGGCGCGGGCGCGCTTGAAGAAGCTGGGTGTGGACCCCTCGCAGTTCGCGGCGGCAACGCCCGACGACCTCGTATTGATTACCTTTGCCGGTCACGGCTGGGCCGACCCGGCGGGCAACTTTTACCTGGTGCCGTCGAACGAGCGTTGGCCCGAGGGAGACGATCTGCCCGATTTCGCCCCGTTGATCTCGTCGGCAGAGCTGAGCAACTGGCTGCGTCCCGTCGATTTCGGCGATGCGGCGATCATCATCGATGCGTGCAACTCGGCTGCCGTCGTCGCCACCGCCGGGTTCAAGCCCGGCCCCTTGGGCGACCGCGGCCTCGGCCAGCTCGCCTATGACAAGGGCATCCTGATTCTCGCCGCGAGCCAGACCGATCAGAAGGCGCACGAGGACAAGGCGCTCGGCCACGGGTTCCTGACCGCTGCCCTGGCACGCGACGGGCTCGACGGCAACGGCTTCGGCCTCGCCGACACCGATGGCGATGGGCGGATCACGCTCGACGAGTGGTTGCGGTACGCCGTAACGCGGCTCCCGGTCGTCAGCGCCGAGGTCGCCAACGCCGGGCATGGACGCGATTTCATGCCGATTGCCGATGACGACAACGCCACGGCACCCGCAGTCGCGGCACCGCAGCAGCCGTCGCTGTTCGACTTCGCCGGGAGCCCGAGCCGAGTCGTCCTCGCCCACGAACCTTGGTCGGCGCAGCTGCGACGGACAGGCGGGACGATCGTCGGCTGGGGTCGCGCGGGCGTCTACGAGCTAAGCGAGTTCCGGCATGTTCTGACCGACACGCTTTACGGCATTCTCGCGGTCGTTGCTGCCGTGACAGCCGCCATCGTTTTCCTGCTCGTCCGCTGGATGTGGCGGATAATTCAACGGCGATGGTTCGCTGCCGCAACGAATTGACTCGCCGTCGTCGGCGGCGGACAAATGCGTGGTAATCATGGGGGCATGAATGCCGCAACTCGCCCGCCTCGCCGCGTTGATGCTATTGCTCGTCGCCGGGCCGGGGCGGGCAACGGTGCGAGTCCTGATGGTCGGCATCGACCGATATCAGTTCAGCGTCGCCAACGACCCGGCGGCCGATCCCAAGTTTCACGACCTCAAGGGGGCCGTCAACGATCTCGCCACATTGCGAGCGACCCTTGTTACGACGGCGCATCTCGCGATCGTCCCGGTGAAGACCGGATGCCAGGCGACTGGGGCGACCTCGATCATCCTGATCAACGACTGCGCCAGTCGCGCCTCAATTCTGGCGGCGTGGGCACGCTTGATGGAAAAGTCGGTACGCGGCGACACCGTGCTGTTCTATTTTTCAGGGCATGGCTCGACGGTAATCGACGCCAGCGGCACCCAGGAAAGCGGGGCGAGCGACACCCTCGTACCTTATGACGCGCGCGGGCGCGGCCATAACCCCGAGATCATCGACCTCGAGCTCAAGGCGCTGATCGACGCCGCGACGGCGCGCGGGGTCAACATCGTCACCATTTTCGACAGCTGCAATTCGGGGACGGCGACCCGCGCTCTTTCGGGCGACGTCGCGCGGTCGATTCCGCGCGGACCGGCAATGCGATTGCCAAAGGTTATGGCCGTCGCTCCGGGCGCGAACCCTGGCTACCGGGTCCATCTGTCGGCCGCTGCCGACGGCCAAACGGCGGTCGAGCGCAGGGGGCACGGGCTGTTCACCGGCGCCGTCGCCGCCGCGATCGCTGCCGATCCGAACACGACCTATGGCGACCTCCTCACCAAGGTTCGCGAGACGCTTGCCGCCGAGCCGCAAACGCCGGGGGCCGAGGGCGCCCTGACCGCTCGGTTCCTCGGGCCGCCGCCGCCGCCGGGGCGGTTTTTCGCCGGGCACATCGAAGGCGGCGCGGTCGTCGTCCATTTCGGGACGTTGTCGCTGGTCACGCCGGGGTCGCGCTTTGCCATTTTCGCGTCGTCGAGCGCCGCCGCGCGCGCCGGAGCCAAGCCGCTCGCGATCGGTAGCGTCACCGCTGCGGATACGCATCAGGCGCGGATCGTCCCGGCGACACCACTGCCGGTCGCCAGTGGCGATGTCTTCGTCGCCGAAGTCGCGCACGATTACGGCAGCGATACGATCCGGATCGCATTGGACGGGACAGCGGCGCAACAGGCGAAGGTCGCAGCGGCGCTTAAGCCGCTGTCGACGACCATCGTTGCCACCGGCGCGGAGTTCGTCGCGCATTGGGCGGGCGCACGGCTACAGTTGGCGACCACAGCGAAGCCGCCGGTGATCGTGTACGATAGCAAGACCGCCCCCGCGACGATGGACGAATTGACGACAGCCGTGCGCCGCGTCGCCGACTATCGCGCGCTCCTCGCGCTTCAACAGGTGGCAGGGGAACCCGTCACCCGGTTACGCTTCTTCATCGGAACGTGCGGTTCGACGCCCGACCAAATTACCAAGGCCCCGATGGTCGCGGGCGAGCCGACGCTGCCGCTCGGCCGGTCGAGCTTCGTCACGGTGTCCAACAGTTCCGATAAGACGCTCAACTCGTATCTGTTCGGGCTGAACCATGATTTTACGGTGCAAAGCCTCAATCCGACAGGCACCCACAAGCCGATCGCGCCAGCAAAGTCGCGGTGCCAAAATCTCAACGCCGAGCAGGGTCGCGCAACCCTGCTCGTGGTCCTGTCGGAAGATCCGCTCGATGCCGACGCTTTGTCGCAGAACGGGCGCGAGCGTGCCATTGGCGGGTGCGCCAAGGGGACCGTTGGCTATTTGTTGTGCAAGGCGCGCAAGCATTCGCGCGACTTCGGCGCCGATAACAAGTTCTGGACGACAATGCTGACGACGACGAACGTAGCAGGAGGACAGCCGTGAGAATCCGCAACGCCCTCATCGGGTGGATGGCCCCCGCACTGATCCTCCTGACTGCCGCAAGCCCACCGCCAACGCCGCCAACAAGCGACGACAACTTCCGCATCATCGGCGGCGATGTCGCGCCGCCGCACAGCGTCCCGTGGCAAGTCGAGATCTTCTGGAAGTCGGATGTTCCCGGCGTCGGCGCTTCCGCGCAAATCAACCATCAGTGCGGCGGTGCGCTGATCGCGCCCGGCTGGGTCCTGACCGCCGCGCACTGCTTCCTCGACCAAAGCGACCCACCGACCTATTCGGTTGCCGATTTCGCCACCAAATTCCGTCTTCGCATCGGGACGCAGCAGATCGACGACATCAATGGCACGGTATTCGCGATGGCCAGTCCCGTGCTGCCGCACCCCGACTTCGTGAAGCCTGGTAAGGGTCGCGTGGCCAAGCCCGCCTTCACCAACGATATCGCGCTGATCCGGCTGACACGGCCGCTGGTCATCGATGCGAGCAACCGCGAACGCGTCGCCGTCATCCCCATCGATCGCTCGACCGGGCCCGACGCGCTCGTCACCGTCCGCCGCCCGCTCACGGTGACTGGCTGGGGGCGCGCCACCAACCTCGGTGCGGCGCGAGCGGCGACGAAGGCGTTTTCGGCGACGATCGGCGGCATGGAGCCCGATCTCAAGATCGTCGCGATCAGCGTCCTGTCGCGCGATCATTGCACCGCGCTGCCGACGACGCATTTCTGCGCCGGAGCGGCCGACGCCGGAGCGTGCGTCGGCGACAGCGGCGGCCCGGTCGTCGCAGTTGACGAAGATACGCGCCGCCCGGTTCTGGTCGGCATCGTCAGCAGCGGTAACACCGAACAATGTGCAAAGGGCCTATCGGGATCGGCGTTCACTCAGGTCGCGCCATTCGCGGCGTGGATCGATGCGACGCTTGCTGTTTATAATAGCCGGCTGCCATCGTGACCCGCGCCCTGATTGCCGTCGCCGCGTCGATCGCGATGGCCGGATGCGCCACGCCGGTGCCCACCGTCGACTATCGCGGTTTAGGAGCTGTGGTGCCCGGCGAGGGTGGGGCCAACGATGCGGGCGTACCGTATCAATTGACCGATTCGCGGCTGGTCATCGGGCTGGTGCCGACCGGTAGCGACAAGGAACTGCTGCCTCCGGTCAGCCTCGAACCGGTCACGGTCGAGTGCGATTCCGGCGGCTGCTATCCGCTCGGACGTCCAAAAGGTGCAGCGCCAGTCAGGCTGGCAATGGCGGTCGTGCCGATCCCGTTTGCCGGGGCTGTGTTCGCCATTCACCCTCGCCGTCAGGGTTTGATCACGACATCGCTGGCGCCGACGTATTTTCCCAACTCGCTGCGACTACAGGCGCTGGCGATCGAGGCGAAGGACCATCGAATCGAAGTGATAAACGCCGTCGGGACGATCGCCCGCGGCGTTGCCGGATTGGCCGCAGGCAAAGCCTTCGCCAATGCCGCCGTGTCGACCGCGACGGCCCAGCTTCACCTGCCAATCATCGTCGATCTTGCCCAAGCCCGAAAGGCGCTGACCGATAACATCGCCGTTGGCCCCGCGACCAATCCCGGCTGGGATATGGCGGCCGACTTTCTCGAAACGGTCGAGCCTGCGACACTCGGCTTCCGCAAGCAGGCCACTGCCGAAGCGGTCCATCACGGCATCGTCACGTCGATTTGCCGCCGGTTTGAGCTGCGTCTTATCCACAACAACGTCACCGACATTTCGTTTGATGCCGACGTCGCCGACCCCGAGTGGCTGGTCACAATTCCCTTTCCGCCGAAAGGGATAGTGACCTTCCATTCGCTGTGTGGGGCCGATATTCAGTCGCAAGGTGTCGCCCAGATCGGCGTCGATCAGATCGCCGCCGCTTTCGTCAACAACGTCAACGCGATCGGCGCGGCAACGAAATAGCCGCGCCGCGACGATCTAGTTGGGCTTGGTCGCGTCAGGCGTGTTCGTTCCGCGCGCCGTCGTCTCCGGATTGTTCATCGCGCCCGGCGCAGCGGTGTTTACGCCTCGCGCCGTCGTTTCCGGATTGTTCATCGCGCCCGGCGTCGTTGTATCGGGCGTCGCGACGGGTGCGGCCTCGGGCGTCGCCGGAGTGGCGGCTACGGTCGTCGTCGTGCTTGTAGCCGACGTGTCGGTCGTCGCTTTCTTGTTGCACGCAGTCAGCGTCAGACCAGCGGCGGTAAGCAGAATAATCGTCGTGCGCATTTTGTGTCTCCGTCCAAGCATTGCATTAACCTAACATGAGCGCCGCATCGGTCAAATCGCTTTCTGCGCGCTGCTCGACCGGTGGCGGCGCGAAATCGAGCGGTAGAGGTCGTGGCGACGCACCGCCGCGTGGGTCTGTCCTCGACGCGCCGAATTAGGCTAGAATGATCGGGTGATGATTGCTGCCGCCTCGCTTCCTTCTGCCCGACTGTCCGGTGACGGTTCGCCCACCCGACAAAATGCTTTGAGTGGAGCCGTCTGATGGCGCAGCCCGAAAACCCGCTCGAGGACTTCCGCGTCGCGCTCGCCGCGACCTTGCGCGCGCTGGGTCACGAGCCGGGGCTCGACCTCGCATACACCGCCGACAAGCCGTCATGCTACGGCGA
>JBBRQR010000159.1:0-6689 GCA_038226115.1 Sphingomonadales bacterium
CACGCGCCATCAATCCAATCACGACCCGCCGCCGGACAGGCTAAGCGCCGCACGTCGGCAATCGGAAGGCCACATAACATTACAGTTTTACCATAATCTGCACTGCTGCGTACGATGCCGCGGTGCCGCCAGCGGTAGGCTGGCGGCTACCGCGATGGCCGGACGGGCAACATGATCGATGCACCATATCCTCCTCGTGTCGGGCCATATTTTTATCAAATCGTCTGCGTGTAGGACCGTTCGCGTCAGCAAATGTCGCGATCCTTCGTTTCGGGAAGAGCAACCAGCGTGACGACGAAGGCGATCGCAACGACAACGAAGGTGTACCACAGCCCGCCGAACGGATTGCCGCTGCGGGCGATGATGAACTGCGAGATGAACGGCAGGAAGCCGCCGAAATAGCCTGTTCCGATATGATAGGGGATCGACATCGAGGTGTAGCGGATGCGTGCTGGGAACAGCTCAACGAGAATTGCCGCAACCGGGCCATAGGTCATTGCCGACAGAATTCCCATCGCGAGACCGGCGAGGACGATGACAACATCGTTGCGCGGGCCGGGGTTCGCCGCCGTCGGGTATCCGGCGCGGGCGAGTGCCGTCTCGACCAGTGTCTTGTCGAACGGCGCGGAAATATCGTCGAGATCGATTGCGATGACCGAGCCGACCATCACACGCAGTGGTAATCCCGTCGATTCGACGCGGTGGAAGCCGATCCCACGCGCGGAAAAATACTGCATGGCATTGCCGCACGCGGTGTCCTGTTTGTGGGCGAATGGATCGTAGTGGCACGCGACACCGCTGACGATAATCGGCGCGGTGGCGGCGGCGCGCGTCAAGGTCGGGTTAGCCGCGTTGGCAAGCAGGTGGAAAAGCGGAAACAGCAGAAGCAGCGTCAGCCCATAGCCGGTGATGATCATCGGGCGACGACCCCAGCGATCACTTAAGTGCCCGGCAAGCACGAAGAACGGGGCCGACAGCAATGCTGTGATCCCGCACAGGATTTTCGCATCGGTCTCATCGACCAGCGCGGTCTGCTGGAGGAAGAGCAACGTCGAAAACTGCGCGGTGTACCAGATAACCGTCAGCCCGGCGGCGATGCCGAACAGCGCGACGAGAAGCAGGCGGAAATTACCCTGATGCGCAAACGTCTCGCGTAGCGGATGGGCGCTTATTTCGCCCTTCGCCTTCATCGCCTCGAAGACCGGGCTCTCGCGCAGCTTCAATCGGATATACAGCGACACGGCGAGGAGCAGCAGCGACCCGACAAACGGAATGCGCCAACCCCAATCGGCAAATGCCTCCTTGCCGACCACCTCCGTCACCCCGAGCGTGACGATCAGCGAAAGCAGGAAGCCGCCGACGACCGACGCCTGGATAAAGCTGGTAAAGAAGCCGCGCCGCGCCTTGGGCGCGTTCTCGGCGACATAGATCGCGGCCCCACCATATTCCCCACCGAGCGCGAGGCCCTGCAGCAGACGCAGGCCGACGAGCAGGATCGGGGCCCAGATCCCCGCCGTGGCAAAGGTTGGCAGCAGACCGACAAGCGCGGTCGCCACGCCCATCAGCGTGATCGTCGCGAGGAATGTGTGCTTGCGCCCGATGCGATCGCCCAACACACCGAAAACCATCGCCCCGATGGGGCGGACGCCGAACCCTGCGCCAAAGGTCGCGAGACTTAGGAGGAGGCCCGCGGTCGGATTGTCGCTTGGGAAGAACAGTCGTCCGAGCAATGCCGCGAGGGTGCCGTAGACGAAAAAGTCGTACCATTCGAATATGGTGCCGAGCGACGACGCGATGATAATCAGTCGATCACGACGCGGCTCCACCGCTGCCTGATCGATCGTCGTTGCAACCGGTGCCATTCCCGTCTCCCCGTCGCGCACCAAAGCCAATTTGATGCCCGCGCGCAAGACGTCGCAGCACGGCGGGTCAGGCGGGCGGGTCGGCGATCATCGCGGTGAAGCGCGCCTCGGCGGCGAGTTTGCCGTCGACCGTCGCCCTTCCGGCGAATTTGCAAACCGTTGCGCGGCGTTGGATGAACTCGACGTCGAGGTGGAGAAGGCATCCGGGTTCTACCGGCGAGCGGAATTTTGCCTCCTCGATCGCCATAAAATAGACGAGCTTGCCGCTGTCCTGCAGCCCCATCGACACAATCGCGAGGACCCCGGCGGTCTGCGCCAGCGCCTCGACGATAAGTACGCCCGGCATGATCGGACGTCCCGGGAAATGCCCGGCGAAGAACGGTTCGTTGATGCTGACCGCTTTGATGCCGCGCGCCGACCTGTCAGGCACGATCGCCTCGACCCGGTCGACGAGCAGCATCGGGAAGCGGTGCGGGATCAACCCCATCACCGCGCGCACGCCGACCGTGCTCAAGGTCGACGGCGGTGTTGTCGTCGGCCCGAGGGCCGACGCAGGGTCGCTCATCGGCCTACTTGGCCGGTGCAGCGGGGGCGGTGGTCGAAACGCGCGGCAGCGCCTTATCAAGCCGAGCAAGGACGTCGCCGGTGACGTCGATCGACTTCGAATGCTGCAGCGTCGCACCCTCGGGCAGGACGATCGTCGCACCGCGCTCGAGCATGATCGCGGTGATGACCGGCGTGGCGGCATCGTTGATCTGCTTCAGGACGAACTGGCGCGACGACTGGAAATCAGTGCCGCGCTTCTGCAAATCGGCCTCGGCAGTCTGCTGACGCTTTTGGAAGTCATTCACCTTCGCCTGGAACGCGGTGATGACGGCGGGGGCTGCGGTTTGCGCCGGGGCCGACTTTTGCAGCGTCTCCTGCTCCGACCCGAACTGGGTGCGGAGCGAGGCGACGCGCGCCTGAATTGCGTCGTTACGCGTCTTCAACTCGCCCGACGCCTGCTTGCCGGCGGCGGAGTCGCCGATGACACGGTCCATATCGACGATGATGATCACCGGCGGCGGCAACGTCTGCGCGAGCGTCGGCGCAGCGATAGTGGCGGCAGCGAGCAGTGCAATTTTGGTCATGGTCTTCATCAGAATTGGGTCCCTACGTTAAATTGAAACAGTTTGGGGTTGTCGCCGGGCGCCTTAACGAGCGCCTTGGCGAGATCGAACCGGAACGGCCCGAATGGCGAGTTCCACGATACGCCGATACCGACCGCAACGCGCGGCTTGGGGGTATTGCCGAGATAGGCCTCGTCGAAACCGCCGGTACCGTTGTTGGGGACGCATTTCTGGAACGGTTTGAAGGTCGAGTTGGCCAGAACTGCTGGCGGCGGCGGGGCGAGGCACGTCGTCGTCGGCGTCGGGATTTTGAACACGGCTCCGACGTCGGTGAAGATCGACGGGCGCAATCCGAGTTCGGCTCCGGCAGCCCCCAGCGGAATCTGAATTTCGATACGACCGCGATAATAGGCTTCGCCGCCGAGCGCGTCGTCGGTTGCATCCTTGCGGTTCGAATCGACCGTTACCTTGCCGGTAACCGGATCAACGATCAGCGGCTGGCGCAAGACACGCGGACCGACGCCACGGATGCCGAAGCCGCGAAGCTGGCCTTCGCCGAGGAAAAACCGGTCGGTCAGCCGGACGGTCGATCCGCCATAGCCGGTGATGTACCCGGCCTCACCGCCGATATTCAGGATGAAACCGCTGCTGCTACCGAACAGCGGATGGTAGAAGTCATAGTTCACTCGCGTCGACAAATATTTGACCCCGGTGCCGACGCCGGCGAGATCCTGACTAAAAACGAACCGCTGTCCGCGGCTCGGACGGACGGGATTGTTCACACTGTTGTAGATCAGACTGTAGCCAACCGACGAGGTCGTGTAGCTGCCGAGCGCGTCGCAAAGATAGCGACCGGCGATGTTCGGATCGCAGATTTTCTTACCCTTGGCGTCGACGACCAAATTGCCCAACACGTCGTGTTGGAAATATTGATCGCCGAGCGTGACATTCTGAAAGCTTAGGCCGTAACGCACTGAAGCCGCCCAGAATTCGGTAATGGCAAAGCCTGTACGGACCTGAAAGCCGGTCGTCGTCTGAGCATAAGTCTGGTTCAAGTTATTGCCGCCGAGCGAGCCTGACCCGCTAAAGGCATTATAATCGCGGCGGAAGAGATCGAAACCGAGCGCGAGGTTGCGACCGAACAGATATGGCTCGGTAAATCCTGCCTCGATCGACTTCGAAAAGCGCGAGATATTGCCCGACAGGCGCAGCTCCTGCGCTCGCCCACGGAAATTACGCTGCGCGATCGATGCGCTGAGGATGAAGCTCTCAAGGCTCGAGTAGCCCGCCGACACCTCTAGGCTGCCAGTCGACTTCTCCTGCACATTGGCTTCGAGGATAATCTTGTCGGGAGTCGAACCGGGCTTTTGCTCGATCTCGAGCTTCTCCTGGAAGAAGCCAAGCCCCTGCAGCCGGTCGCGCGATCGCTTGACCTTGAGCGTATTGAACGCATCGCCTTCCACCAGCCGGAACTCGCGGCGGATCACTGGGTCCTTGGTCCGGACGTTGCCGTTGATGTTGATCTTTTCGATATACACGCGCGGCGCTTCGGCGATCTCGAAGCTGATGTTCATCTCGCGCTTGTCTTTGTCGCGGTTGAACTGCGGACGGATGTCAGCGAACGCGTAGCCGAGCAGCCCGGCGGTCTCCTGCAGCGTATCGACCGTCGCCTCGATCTTTTGCGCGTTGTACCAGTCGCCCTTCTTCTCGGTGAGCAACTTGCTGAACGTATCGGCCTTGATGTCCCGAATGTCGGACTCGATCTTAAGTTCGCCGAACTTGTACCGCTCACCCTCGTCGACGACGTAGGTGACGATGAAGTCGCGGCGGTCGGGAGTCAGTTCGGCAACCGCCGAGACGACGCGGAAGTCGGCGTAGCCGTTCGTCAGATAAAATTGCCGCAGCTTCTGCTGGTCGTAGGCCAGTCGGTCAGGGTCATAGGTGTCGTTCGAGGTGAACAGCCTATATGGACGCGCCTGTCGCGTCACCATCACGGTGCGAAGCTGACCATCCTTGAACTTGGTATTACCGAGAATGTTGATCTGGCGAACCTTTGACTTCGCACCCTCGCTAATCTCGAAAACGAGATCGACGCGGTTTTGGTCGAGCTGGACGATCTTGGGCTCGACTGCTGCGGAGAAGCGCCCGCCGCGGCGATAGATTTCGAGGATGCGTCCAACGTCGGCGCGGGCCTTCGACCGGGTGAAGATCTGGCGCGGTGCCATCTTGATCTCGCCGCGGACCTTTTCCTCCTTGATCCGCTTGGCCCCTTCGACAAGAATCCGGTTGATGACCGGGTTTTCCCTGACGGTGATCGTCAGCGTGCCGTTGTCGTCAAGGATCGTGGCGTCGGCGAACAATTCGCTCGCGTAGATTTCCTTCAACGCCTTGTCGAGACGATCGCGATCATAGGTGTCGCCGACATCGAGGTTGATATACGACCGCACGGTATCGGGCTCGAGCCGTTCGGTGCCCTTGATGATGATGGCGCGGACGGTGCCGCTGGTGTTGGGAGCCGGCGTCGCGAAACTTCCCGTCGGCTCGGGGATCGGCACCTGCGCCGTCGCCACCTGAGCAAACGCGGTGCTGGCGAGCAGCACGAGGGTCAACCGTCGCGCATGCGCTGCCCGCCGTCGCGGCGCCGCTGTCGACGTTGTTCGATCACTCACGCAGTCAACCCGCCCTTCAACCCACCCTGCCGCATTCGCCCCCGCGAACCGCCGTTTCAACCGAACAGCCCCGTCAGCCGTTGCCACGCTCCGACGGCGCCAAGGTCGTTCCATGTGAGGAACGCCATGAGCGACATCAGCGCGGCGAACCCGGACATGAAGGCCCATTCCTGGACCCTGGGAGCCAGGGGACGCCGCCGAACGGCTTCGACCGCGTAGAGGAACAGATGTCCGCCGTCCAGCATCGGAACTGGCAGGAGGTTGATGAATCCCAGATTAATCGAGACAAAGGCAATGAACTGGATCAGGTTTGGCAACCCGAGCGCCGCCGCCTGCCCCGAAATCTGCGCGATCTTGATCGGCCCGCCAAGCTCGCTCGCGGCGCGGTGGCCGGTAACGATATCGCCGATGCCACGGACGATCGCACCGACGAGCGACCATACTTCGATGCCACCATGATAGACCGCCGATAACGGTGCGCGCGGGACGACGACCTGCGCCCGCCCGGGCGCGATGCCAAGTCGGGCGATCTTCGAATGGGCGCCGAACGGATCGACGTGATCGACCATCGCTGGCACGATCCGCAACGATCGCAATGCGCCAGAACGGCGGAAATCGAGGTCGACCGGCTTTCCTGGATTGAGCGCCATCGCCTGCATCACGTCCTCGAAGGCGGTGACCCGGCTTCCGCCGATCCCGACGATGACGTCACCCGGAAGCAATCCCGCGCCCGCCGCCGGGGACCCGCTTTGCACAGTCGCGATCACCGCCGGGGTGACCGCCTGGCCGTAGGTCATGAACAGCGCCGCGAAGATCGCCGTCGCGAATACGAAATTGGTTAGCGGTCCGGCAAGGATGACGAGTGCGCGCTGCCACACCGGGCGGAACTGAAACATTACCGCGCGTTCGGCGGGCGTCGCTGCGGGAACCTCCGCCGGTCGGCTGGCGGCATCGGCATCGCCAACGAACTTGACGTAGCCGCCAAGTGGCAAAAGCCCGATCTTCCAGCGCGTGCCCCTGCGATCGGTCCAGCCGACGATTTCGCGCCC
>JBBRQR010000160.1:0-6662 GCA_038226115.1 Sphingomonadales bacterium
AGGGGCGTTGTAAATCGCTGGCGCTGCGCCGCAAAAAAGATTGTGCAACGCGTGTCATTTGAGTTACAGTCTCGCAAGGTTGTTGCGCGCAGCTGGCCCACACAGCGTCACCGTTACCATAAGGTACAGTTTGTCGCAGCAATCGTGCGCGATGTTAAATTTCGTTTGTGATCCGTTTGGTCATCGGCACGAAGCGGATGGGGATGCCGCCGCAATCGTGGATCACGGGTTCGCCGCCAACATAGCCATGCACCGCATAGAACGGGACGCCGGGAAGGGTCGCCATCAGCGCCCCCGTTGTAAACCCCGCCGCGCGCGCCGCCGCTTCGCACCCGTCGAGCATCGCCGCGCCGACGCCCCGGCGGGCATAGGCGGGGGCGACGAAGAACGCGCGGATGCGGGCGGCGTCGATCGCGGGGTCGAGCCGGTCGTCTTCGCGCGCGGCGAAGCGGTCGCCGCCGAACAGGGTTCGCCGCGCGCTCCACCCGCCACATCCGGCGAGGACGCCGTCGATCTCGGCCACAAAATAGCTGCCGTCGGCAACCAACGCCGAATCGACGCCGAAGACATAAGTGATCGCCGCCTCGGTCTCCTCAGCCGTATAGTAACCAACGCCGAGGGCGCGCGCCGATGCGGCGATCAGCGCCTCGAGTGCGGGAACGTCCGCCGCCGTCGCTGGACGAAGAATAATCATCGCTCGGCCTCGATCAAACCCGCGAGCAAGCGCTCGGCGGCGACGCGGTGCGGCGCGTCGATCATCCGCCCGTCGAGCCGCAGCGCCCCCGCCCCGTCGTTCCCCGCAAAATGCGCGACGATCGCGCGAGCGTGTTCGATTTCGCTGGCCGTCGGCGCGAAACCAGCATGGATCGGCGCGATCTGGTTCGGGTGGAGCGCGAGCATCCCGGTGAACCCATCCTGCCGTCCGCGCGCCGCATAGGCCTCGAGCCCCGCCGCATCGGCCAGATTGGGATAGACCGTCTCGATCGCCGCGACGTTCGCCGCATGGGCAGCGAACAGTGTCAGCGAGCGCGCGAATTGATACGGCGGGCGGTAGCTCCCGTCGGCTTCGCGCGCCGTCGTCGCGCCGACCGCGCTCGACAGGTCCTCCGCTCCCCACGTCAGCCCGATCAGCCGGTCGGTGACGCCGCCGTATTCGCCGAGATGGAACATCGCGCGCGGCGTTTCGGTGACGATCGGCAGGATTTTGAGGTCGGTTCCCGCCAGCCGCTCGGCGAGGGCGGCCAGCGACGCCGCGCCTTCGGCTTTGGGCAGGACGACGCCGAACGCCGCGCCGCCGACGACAGCCCTGAGATCGGCGTCGAGCATGCCGCTGTCGAGTGGGTTGATGCGGACGAACACCGGCAGCGGCGGACGGCCGGCGAGATAGGCGACGACGTTCGCCCGCGCGGCGTCTTTGGCGGCGGCGACGACCGAATCCTCGAGGTCGAGGATCAGCGCGTCGGCCCCGCTCGCCGCCGCCTTGGCGAAACGCTCGGGCCGGTCGCCAGGAACGAAAAGCAGCGAGCGCTGCCTCACGGTTTGCGCCGCA
Organism: Sphingomonadales bacterium; assembly: GCA_038226115.1. Classification (GTDB taxonomy): domain Bacteria; phylum Pseudomonadota; class Alphaproteobacteria; order Sphingomonadales; family Sphingomonadaceae; genus Polymorphobacter_B. Next base: position 1,550 of record JBBRQR010000160.1, read on the forward strand.
GCAACGCCAGCCGCAGGCACGAACACACGATCTCGTCGCGCTGATTGATCGCTTCATGGCGGAAGGTGGCGACCCCCGCGTCGGGGCGCGATTTCGACGCCCGCAGTTCGGCGACTTCGGAAGTTACCCTCAGGGTGTCACCAATGAAGACCGGCTTGGGCATCACCAGATGTTCGTAGCCGAGGTTGGCGACGAGCGTGCCGAGCGTCGTCTCGCCGACCGAAATCCCGACCATCAACGCAAAAGTAAAGGTGCCGTTGACGACGATCCGCCCGAACTCGGTCTCCGCGGCATAGTCGGCGTCCAGATGGAGCGGCTGCGGGTTGTGCGTCAGCGCGGTCAGCAGGAGATTATCGGTCTCGGTCACCGTCCGCCGGATCGGATGGTCGATCCGGTCGCCGACGACCCATTCGTCGAACCAGCGTCCGGTCATGCGTCGTCTCCGAATCGTGGCGGCGGCAGACGGTACGTCGCCGGGGTGCGCGACAGCTTGATCGGCGACGCGATGCTCGGCGACGCGCCCGCCACGATCATCTCGCGGTGCGCGGTGTGCGGGTGGGCGAGCGCCTGCGCGACGTCGAGGACCGGCGCGCACGGCACCCCGCCAGCCATCAGCCGCGCCGCGATTGCCGTCGCATCGTGCGCGACCAACGCCGCTTCGAGCGTCGCCTTGAGCGCGTCGCGGTGCGTCACGCGGGTGCGATTATCGGCAAAGCGCGGGTCGGCGGCGACGGTGGGCAGGTCGAGCATCGCGCATAGCTTGGCGAATTGGCCGTCGTTGCCGACCGCGAGGAAGATCGTCCCGTCGCCCGCGCGGAAACTGTCGTACGGCGCGATGTTCGGGTGCGCGTTGCCCGACCGCCCCGGCACCGGGGCACCGCTGAGCCAGTTCGCCGCGTGGGGGTGGAGGATCGACAGCGCGCAATCGTACAGCGCGATGTCGACGAACTGCCCGCGCCCGCTGATCCCGCGCTCGACCAGTGCCAGCAAGATGCCAAGCGCCGCGTTGAGCCCGCTCGCCATATCGACGGCGGGCACCCCGAGCCGCGTCGGGGCGCCGCTCGCATCGCCATTGATGCTCATCAGCCCGGTCGCCGCCTGGACCGCCGCGTCATAGCCCGGCAACCCGCCGAGCGGCCCATCGGCCCCGAAGCCGCTGATCCGGCAATGGATCAGCCGGGGGAAGCGCGCGGTCAGATCGCCGAGGCCCCACCCCTCCATCGTGCCGGTCTTGAAGTTTTCGACCAGCACATCGGCCCCCGCCAGCAAGCCGAGCAGCGCCTCGCGACCGGCGTCGGTCTTAAGATCGAGGACCAGCCCGCGCTTGTTACGGTTGACCCCGAGGAAATATGCCGACGCGCCGTCGGCCACCGGCGGCCCCCATCCGCGCGTCTCGTCACCCTGCGGCGGCTCGACCTTGAGGACATCGGCCCCGTGATCGCCAAGAATTTGCGTGCAATACGGTCCGCCAAGAACGCGGCTCAGGTCGACGACGGTGAGGCCGGCGAGGGCGGTCATGCGGCCGCCGCGTAGCGGTCCTGCAACTCGCGCTTGAGAACCTTGCCGATCGCGCTGCGGGGAAGTTCGTCGATAATCTCGACCGCGCTGATCCGCTGCATCTTGCCGAGGCGGGCGTTGGCCCACAGCCGCAAAGTCTCCGGATCGGCGGCCGCGCGCAACCGGACGAACGCCACGGGAGTCTCACCCCATTCGACCGACGGCACGCCGATCACCGCCGCCTCGTCGACCGCCGGATGGTCCTTGAGCACCGCCTCGATATCGACCGGATAGACGTTGAATCCGCCCGAAATAATCATGTCCTTCGCCCGCCCGATCAGCGTGAAAAAGCCGTCGTTGTCGATGCTCGCAATGTCGCCGGTGCGGATGTAGCGGTCGCCTGCCGGGGAAAACCACGTCGCCTCGGCGGTCTTGGCGGGGGCGTTGTGATAGCCGGTCATCATCGCGCCCGACCGCCCGACGACCTCGCCCGCAACGCCTGCGGGAGCGAAATCGCCGTCCGGCCCGATGACGCGCAGGTCGTGTCCGGGCATCGCCTTGCCGACGGTGTGGAGTTTGTCGGGATGTTCGTGGGCGAGCAAGGCGCACGACCCGCCGCCCTCGGTCATGCCGTAATATTCGATGAGCCCACCCGGCCAGCGGCGCAGCACCTCGGCCTTCAACTCGGCAGCGAACGGCGCGGAGGTGGCGAATTTCATCCGATATGCCGACAGATCGAACGCATCGAAGTCGGGCACCGCGAGCAGGCGGCGGTACTGGACCGGCACGAGCATCGCATGGCTGACGCGATGCTGAACGCTTAATTCGAGCAACCCGCGCGCGTCGAACTTCGGCATCAGCACGACCGTCCCGCCCCCGGCGAGCGTCGGGAACAGCGCAACGAGCGTCGTGTTCGAATAAAGCGGGGTCGACAGCAGCATGACCGCGTCGCGCCCATGCCCCGGCGGGTCGGTCAGGTGATTGTGCGGCCAGCGCATCGCGAACGACTGGACGATGCCCTTTGGCGTCCCCGTCGTCCCGCTCGAATAGATAATGTTGAACGCGGCCGCCGGATCGACCGCGACCGGCGATGGGCGACTGCCGAGCGGTGCGAGCCATTCGTCGAGCGGCGTTCCCGGCGCACCCGCGTCGAAGCCGATGACGCGCGGGGTCAACGCGCCCAGCACGGAAGCGAGTGCCGCGCCGACAACGGCGTCGACGAACAGATGCGACGCGCCGCTGTCGGCGATCATCGCGGCAAGCTGGTCAGGGGTCGACGACGGCGCGAGCGGGGCGACCGCCGCACCGATGCGGACGGCGGCGATGAACGCCGCGACATAGTCGATCCGGCTGAGCGCGCAGACAGCGATCGTTCCTTGCGCGAGTACGCCGTCGCGCTGGAGCGACGCGGCGATGCGGTCGATCCGCGCGTCGAAGGCGCTCCAGGTGATGCTCGCGGTCGCATCGACTACGACGATGTTGTCTGGAACGGCGCGGGCGTGGAGCGCGATCAGGCGGTCGACGCTGCCGACCGGCCCGGCGGCATAGGCCCTGATCTCGGCGTCGGCTGCCATCGCCCGTTGATCGCCCATGGTATCGACCTATCCCCTGCGCCATCGTTCCGCTCGCCCGACCCGAATGGACGACGGGCGGGTAATTCGCAACCATCCGGCGGCGCAAACGGGCTACCGCGCTGCAGCGAAAGCGGTTAGCGGTCGATAACGACGCAGGAACTTTCGGCATTGACCCCACGACACGTCGGCCAAGCGCCGCATCTCGCTCGGACGTTCGCCCCCATGAGGGCGCGATGACCCGTCGCGCGCAGCCATGGCTGATCGTGCTGGCGGCGGCGACGCTGATCGTCGGCATGGTCGCTGCCTTCGGCCATCCGACGGTGTTCACCGACACCGACGACTATTATTCGCTTGGCCACGAACTCGCGATCGATGCTGGACTCGTCGCGCGGCCCGAACTCGACGATCACGACATCGCGCAGGCGAAGTACGACGCGCACATGGGCCATACCCAGATGGCGTCGCGGTCGGCGGTCTATGCCGTGTTTCTATTCGCGCTCGAATCGATCGGGACGATGTGGCTGATGACCGCCGCGCAGGCGCTCGCCGTCGCGTGGACGGTGGCGACGCTATGGCGGGCGGCGCTGCCGGATCGCGCACGATGGGGAGCGGTCGGCGCGGTCGGGCTGCTCGTGCTGCTCACGCCGCTGCCGTTCTTCGCCGGGTTCGCGATGCCCGACATCTTCGCCGGGATCGCCGCGTTGGCCGCCGTTTTGCTGCTGATCTTCCCCGACCGGATCGGTCGCGGCGAACGCTGGGCATTGTCGGCGCTGCTCGTCTTTTCGCTCGGCGTCCACACGTCGCATATCCTGATGGGGGTGGTCCTCGTCATCGTGGGCGGCGGCATCCTGCTCGCGTTGCGGGTCGAACGCCGAACGATCGTCCGACGGCTCGCGCTGTTCGCTACGCTGATCTTTACGGCGTCCGTCGCCAACAGCCTGTACGGCATCGGCATCCGCCTGAGCACCGGCGAGCCGTTGCGTAACCAGCCGTTTCTCACCGCGCGCTTGCTCGCCGATGGGCCGGGGCGCGATTATCTGCGCCATGCCTGTGCGGCGGGTGAGCCCTACACATTGTGCCGGTTCGCGCACAAACCGCTCGCCGACAGCGAGGACATCTTGTGGTCCGACCTGCCCGGCACCGGCGTGTTCATGCTCAGCGATTATGCGACGCGCGTAAGCCTCGAGGAGCAGGAGGGGCGCTTCGTTCTCGGCACCCTCGCTTATGCCCCCGTCGGGCAGCTGGCAGCGTCTTTCAGGAACTGGGGGCGACAGCTCGGTATGGTCTATGTCGACGATCCGGTGCGTGATCCGGCCTTCTACCTGAAAGACCCTTATTGGCGGCAAACCAACCTGCCGCCGATGATCGCGCGGGTCGAGGCGTGCGGGCCGAAGCACGACCAATGCCGGTCGCGGCTGACGGTTCCCGTGTCGAAGGCGTGGCACGGCGCGGCGGCGGTGGCGGCGGCGATCGTGGCCATTGGTGCGCTCGTCTGGTGGCGGCGCAACGCGGTGGGCCCGCCACCTCGGTTGATCGCGGTGGGCCCGCCGCCTCGGTTGATCGCGGTGGGCCCGCCGCCTCGGTTAATCGCGGCGACCACGTTCCTGCTCGCCGCCGTCCTCGTCAACGCGGCGGTGTGCGGTATCCTGTCGGGGCCGTTCGCACGCTATCAGGCGCGGATCGTATGGCTCGTGCCGCTCGCGGCGATGTTGCTGGTCGCCGGAGGGCGACGCGAGGAAACCATCGCCGGAGGGCGACGCGAGGAAACCGTCGCCGGAGGGCGACGCGACGAAGCCGTCGACGGGCAGCGGCGCGCGAGCGAGGGAGAGACGCCGCTCGCGGCGTAATTCCGGTACTTCGCTAGGTGGCCGCGGTGCGCGCTGCCGGAGTTGATGCGGGCTTAGATCCTCCCTAACGCCGTCAGGAAAGATCGGCGGTCGACCTACCGATCGCGTGCGGCTTTGCCTCCCTCCCGACCCGCGCTATGGTTGTATCTTCGCATCCGCAAAGGCCATTCATGCTCAAGTCCGCGCTTCTTGCTG
>JBBRQR010000161.1:0-6659 GCA_038226115.1 Sphingomonadales bacterium
ACGATCGAGACGCACAACGGCCACCTCGACGACCGCTATGTCGCTGCCGAAATCGGCGTCGCCGCCGGGCAGTATGTCATGATCGCTGTTACCGACGCGGGCGCAGGGATGACCGACGACATCATCGCCAAGGCGTTCGACCCATTCTTCACCACCAAGCCGACCGGCCAGGGAACCGGCCTTGGGCTGAGCCAGGTCTATGGCTTCGTCAAACAGTCCGGCGGTCACGTTAAGCTGTATTCGGAGATCGGCGTCGGCACGACCGTCAAGCTCTATCTGCCGCGCCTGGTTGGCGCGAAGGTCGCCGACGCGGTCGCAACCGTCGACGCGGTTGTCGGCAGCGGCGAGCTGATCCTCGTCGTCGACGACGAACCCGGCGTCCGCACCGTGACGGTCGAAAGCCTGCGCGAGCTCGGTTACCGCGTCATCGAGGCCGATGGCGCAGCAGCGGCGCTGCGATTGCTGGCGGACCATCCCGACGTCGCCTTGCTGTTCACCGACATCGTTATGCCCGAAACCAACGGCGCGCGGCTGGCCGAGGTCGCTCGTGCGCTGCGACCGGGGCTGAAGGTCCTGTTCACCACCGGCTATACTCGCAACGCCGTCGTCCATAACGGGGTGGTCGACGCCGGGGTCGAGCTGATCGGCAAGCCGTTCAGTTTCGAGGCGCTGGCAGCCAAGGTGCGAACCATCCTCGACGCGGGGTTGTTATCCGGCGACCCGGCGTAGCGCCGCCACCAGCGCGTCGACCTCGGCGACCGTCGAATAATGCGCGAGCCCGACGCGGACCAGTCCGCCGCTATCGGTCAGCCCGAGGCGGGCGATGACCTCGACTGCGTAGAAATGCCCCGACCAGACAAAGATATTGTCGGCAGCGAGCGCAGCGGCAACGTCGTCAGGATGGTGACCAGCGAGCGTGAAGGCGAAAGTCGGCACCCGTCCCGCCATCGTCGGTGGGCCGTAGAGTGTCAGGCCGGGAATACTCGCCAGACCGCTGAGCATCTGCTCGCCAAGGTCGTGTTCATACGCCGCCGTCGCCGCCAACGCCGCGCGCAACCGCCCGCGCCGGTCGTTGCTCTGGTCGCCACACGCGCCACCGAGCCAGTCGAGATAGTCGACCGTCCCCGTGACCCCCGCCTGCCCCTCGAACGACGGCGTCCCGGTTTCGAACGCGGCGGCGGCGGGCGCATCCTTGGCCGGGCGGACCTTATACGCCGCGACGCCGTCGAGCGCCCCGCCCCGCGCCCACAACACCCCCATGTGCGGCCCGAAGAATTTATACGGCGAACATACCAGCAGATCGGCGCCAAGCGTGGCAACATCGACCGCGACGTGCGGCACCCCCTGCACCGCATCGACGAACACCAACGCATCCGACTGCGCGTGCACCGTCGCGGCAATCGCGGCGACATCGTTGAGCGTGCCGAGCGCATTGCTCGCCAGCCCCACCGTGACCAGTCGCGTCCGCGCGTTGAGCATGGCCGGCAGCGCGGCTAGGTCGAGTACCCCCGTCGCCGGATCGAAGTCGAGCCAGCGCACCGTCATCGCACGGTCGGCAGCAACGCGCAGCCACGGCGCGACATTGGCATCATGGTCGAGCCGAGTGACGATCAGCTCGTCGCCCGCCTCCCACGTCGCCGCGAGCGCGCGCGATACAGCAAGCGTCAGCGACGTCATGTTCGGCCCGAAGGCGATCTCGTCGGCATCGGCCCCGAGCAAGTCGGCCATCGCGACATGCGCCGCCTCGCTCGCCGCATCGGTCGTGACCGAACTGGCAAACGCCCCGCCCGAATTCGCCGTCCCGCCGCGCAGATGCGCCGCCATCGCGTCGATCGCCGCGTCGCACGCCTGTGTCCCTCCCGGCGCATCGAAATACACCCGCGCCCGCCCGCCATCGGTCACGCCAAGCGCCGGAAAGCGAGCGCGCACGGCGGCGATGGGGAAGGTCATCCGATCCTCCGCGCGGTGATGACGGTGTCGATTTCATCGGTGCGCGGGTTGACAAAATCGAGCCGCGTCCGCCCGTCATCGGTGGTCGACACGCTCGCCGGAACCGAGCTGTTGGTCAGCGTCCACCCGGCGGGGAGGACAACGGCATTCAGCGTGCGCCCGAAGCTGCGGTGCCAGACGAGTTCGTCGCCCTTCAACCCATAGCGTTCGGCGTCGGTGTACGTCTCGGCGATCCGCAGGCGGCGGCTCGTGCCCTGTGCGATCGGCGGATAGCGGAAGACAATCGCGTCGGTCGTGTCGGTCACGCCTTCCGTGTGCGGTTCGATCGCGCGGATCGCAGCGGCGCCGTGGATCGGTTCGGCAGCGAGCACCTCGCCGGTATCGAGATCGCTCGCGCGCGGGTTCGATGCCGTGCTCCCGGCGCGGACGATGTTGACGTACGCCGCGACCCCCGGCGTCGTCTCGGTATAGTCGTGGGTCAGCGCAAAGCTGTGCGTTTCGGGCGGGTTGAGGAAATAGACGATCTCCCGAGTCTGGGCAGCGCGCTCGCTCAGCAACGCGGCGACTGCCGACGGGACTGGACGGCGCACGGGGCCGGGGACCGCGTGAATCACCAGCGGCGCTGCGGCAGGCGACGTGTTCAAAAACGACACCGCGACGCGCCCGTCGGGCTGTTCGAGCACCTGCGCCGGGACGTTGACCGACGTCAGGCGAAACCCCGGTGGGAGGATGACCGCGTTGCGCTTGATCCCGAGCGACCGGTCGAATACGATGCCGCCCGTCCCGTCGTCGTAATAGCTCGCCGCATCCTCATACGTTTTGTCGATGACTAGCCGCGCGCCGCCACTGGCGGGGACGCGATGCGCGAGGGTGACGGCGATAAAGCGGTTGCCGGGTTTGGCGTCGTCGACCCCTGCCGCCGCCGCGACGCTGCCGTCGACCTCGGCAAAGGCGAGCGGCTTGCCCGTGGCGGCGTCGGTAACATGCTCGTCGCGCGCAATGCTGCCGGGGCGGACGGGGTTGAAATACATCGTCGCCCCCGCCGTCGTCGCGGTGATGTCGTACACGATCCGGAAGCTGTGCGACGCGGGCGCGAGCAGTTCGTAGCGCGTGTACGCCCCCGCCTCCGTCTGCGCCGCCGCCACCGGGGCAGCAAACCCTGCCGCCGCAACGACGCCGATAAACCACCGCGCCATTACTTCGCGTCAGCGTACGTCCGGATCAGGCGGAACAGATAGTCGCGCCCGTCGAGGACCGATTTGACGCGGATGTGCTCGTTCAGCCCGTGGATGCCGCCGCCGTCGCCTTCGTAGAAAATGCCGGGAACGCCGTACGACGGGATGCCGACGGCGGCGAGGTAGATCGAATCGCTCGCGCCGGTCGACATGATCGGGATGAGTGGGACGCCGGGGTACATCTCCGCACCCAGCCGCTCGGCGGGGCCGAGGACGGCGGGGTCGAGCGGCGCGGGCGACGACGGCGGGCCGCGGCGTGGCTTGCTCGTGACGCTGATCGCCGGGTTGGCGATGACCTCGGCGAGCCGGTCGCGCGTTCCGGCGATCGTGTCACCGGGGAAGATCCGGCAGTTGATGTTCGCCGCCGCGTGCTGCGGCAGCGCATTTTCGGCGTGACCCGCGTCGAGCAGGGTCGCGACGCACGTCGTTCGCAGCGTCGAGTTGAACAGTGGGTCGTGCGCCAGCACCGCTTCGGCGGCGGCATCGTTCGGGTTGGCGGCAATCGCCGTCATCGCCGCACCGACCTGCGCCGGGACGATCGTTGCGGTTCGCGTCCAGAACGCCCGCGTCGTCGCGTCGACCTTCACCGGGAAACGATAAGCGGCGATCTTGGTCAGCGCGGCGGCGAGTTCATTGATCGCATTGTCGGGGCGCGGCATCGACGAATGCCCGCCTGGGTTCTTCGCCTCGAGCGTATAATTCTGCGAGGTCTTCTCGCTGACCTGCACCGCCAGCAGCAGCGGCTTGCCATTGGGGCCGAGCCGCCCGCCGCCGCCCTCGTTAAGCGCAAAACCGGCGTCGATCAGCTTGCGCTCGTGCGCGGCGAGATATTCGGCCCCGTTGAATACACCCGTCGTTTCCTCGCCGCACGTCAGCGCCAGCTTGACCGTCCGCCGCGCGCGTGGTTCGGCGTGGAGCCGCGCCATCGCGTCGACGTAGATCGCCGCCATCGCCTTGTCGTCCGACGCGCCGCGCGCATAGAAAATGCCGTTCTCCTCGATCAGCCGAAACGGATCGCGCGTCCAGTCCGATGCCTTCGCCTCGACGACATCGAGGTGCGCGAGGAGCAGGATCGCCTTTGCCTTCGGGTCGGTCCCCGGCAGGACAGCGACGAGACCGCCATCCTTCGGCGCCTCGGGCACGGCGAAGCGGTGGAGATCACCCGCCGGATAGCCCGCCGCGCTCAGCCGCGTCGCCATCCGCTCGGCGGCGAGCGTGCACGACCCCGTCGAATGCGCCGTGTTGGTCTCGACCAGCTCCCTGTACGTCGCGCGGAACGCCCCCTCGCCGGGGTGCGCGGTCTGGGCGCTGGCAGCGGCGGCCACGCCGACGGCGACGATCAGCGAAACGGTGCGATACATTGATAATCCCCATGCGCGCTGTTCCGCGCGGTAACGCTCAGTATTTGACAGATTGGCGGCGCTGTCGAGGGGTAGATGACGCCCCGGCGAGATCCGCTTATGCTCGGGCTTGCGCCGGGCGGCGCACGACGTAGCGAATGAGCCGGAACAGCCCGTACAGGACGACGATGATAACCAGCGTCGTGATCGCGAGCACAATCACGATGACGCCTTCGAGCGTATTGGCGGCCCATAATTGCTGCCGCCGCGCCCCGACGAAAATACTCCGTGCGCCGTCGCCGACCGAGGCGGCAAGCCGCTGCAATTGCGACCATGCCGGTTCGCGCGCCAGCACGACCGGGCTCGGGCCGCCGGCGAAGTCGAACAGCGACGGCTGTTGCGGCGGCGCACGCGGTTCGGCCGCAATATCGGGGGCGTCGGGGACCAGCACGAAGTCGCGCCCGCGACCGGCGGCGGCAACCGTCGCGCTGATCGACGGCAGCCGGGCGACGGCGTAGCGCAGCCATTCGTCGAGGGTGATGGCCCCGTCGTCGTTGAGGTCGGCGCGCCCGAAGCCACGACCGTCGAGGCCATCGCGCGCGAGCGCCGCTGTCAGGAACCCATGGCCGAGCGACACGTCCTCATGCGCGCTCTGGTTGGTCTGGCTCGCGGCGAGGATGAGGATGCCTTTGTCATACGCCAGCTGGCCGAGGCCGCGGTCACCGAGCGGCCCGGGCTTGAACCCCCGCGTCGCGACGACCGCTGCCGAGTTGCACGCATCGATGATGATCGCCGCCTGCCCTGCATCGACCCCGCGCAGCCAGTCGCTGAGCAGCGCCGCCGGGATCAAGCTGCTCGCGTCGGGGACGTCCTGCGCTGGAAGCGTCCGCTCATCGGACGGGACGAGGTGAAAATTGCCGCGCGGGTCGGCCCAGCCGTGACCGGCAAAGGTGATCAGCACGAGGTCGTCGGGGGTTGCCGCCGCGAATGCCGACGAATCGACGCCGAGCGCACCCAGCCGTGTCCGCGCCGCCGCATGGTCGCCGGGGGTGAGGAGCGCAATCGCATCCGCGATCGCTGCCCGCGTCGCCTGACGCTTCGCTCCCTTCCCGCGCAGGTCGAGGTGATGGACGCGGTAGCCCGGCACCGATCCCAACCGCGTCGCCATCAGGTCCGCGTCGGCAGCGGCGAAATCGAGATGGAGGATGCTGTCGGCATAATCGTCGATGCCGATTGTCAGAACATAGGCCTTCGGCGACCTCGGCCAGACGAGCGGGCGGTCGTAGGCGGCGCGGGCGGTGCCGCTTTTTACGCGGTCGGCGTTGAAGGCGTAAGCCTGAAATTCGGCCCGCCGCGCGCCGAGCCCGGTCGGCAGGCGGACCATGAAGCTGTGGCGAAACACCCCGTCGAGTCCGGGCCGCACGACGTTCGCCGCCCGCCAGCCGTCGAGGCCGACCGCCGCCGCCGCGGACGGGGTCGGCCACTGCCCGACCAGCTTGCCGCCGCGAAACAGGCGCAGATTATACAGGCCTGACCGCGTCTTGCCGTTGGCGGCGGCACGATTTTCGCCGCTGGCCGCCGACACATCCACCATCGCGATGTCGCCGCTCGGCCCGGCGCGGACGCGGTCGATGCGGACCGTCGGCAGCGTGCGGTTGAGCCCGGCGACGGGCGGCGGCGGTGGCAGCGCGGTCGCGCACACGTCGGCGGCGGCGCAGGCGAGGATTTTGGTGTACAGCTGCGGCTCGTAATAATCGCGCATGAATGTCTGGCCGCCAAGGCTGCGGAGCGGCTCGTCGGGGACGCGCCAGCGAAAGGCATTACTGTCGGGGCCGAGCGGCGTGTCGTACTGGCCGAGCGAATTATACGCGACATATCCCGCCGCCCCCAGATATTGCAGCGTCAGCGCGAGCGACCAGTCGGCGCGGCGATACAGCCGAACGGTGCCATCGCTCGCCGTTGTCCACGCCAGCCGTCCGTCGGGGGCAACGCCTGCCGCGAGGAAACCGGGAACCTCGCTCAGGCGCAATGTCCGCAGGTCGTCCGGCGTACCGACCGCAAGTTCGCCGATCCCCGATGCCAATGCCGTGGTCAGGTCCCATCCGGTGACGAACACCTCCGCCAGCGCCGGACT
>JBBRQR010000162.1:0-6513 GCA_038226115.1 Sphingomonadales bacterium
AGGCCGAAGGCGGTCTGCAGCCACTCGAACGCGGCCATCGCATCCTTGTAACATAGTGCCGAGACAGCATCGGGGCGTTTACTCATGTCGGGCATAGTCATTCTCCTTATCGTTATTATTTAACAGGAATAGCAACTATCTGGCAAGCGTCAGTCTGTCAGGCAACAAAGGAGGTCGACCTCGACACGGACGCAAACATAACTGGAGCCGGGCGGCACGACGCCGTAGGGACGCACCATGCGCCCCCGCGATTTCCTTATTCTTGTCGCCATCTGCCTGACGTGGGGGCTGTCGAACGTCATTTCTAAGATTGTCGTCGGGCCGTGGCATGTGCCGCCGCTGTTCTTCGCCGCCGTCCGCTTTGCCCTCGTCGTCGCCGTGACCATTCCGTGGCTGCGCCCGATGCCGCGCCCGGCGTGGCGGATCATCGCCGTCGGGTTGCTGATGGGGGGCGGGAATTTCGCGCTTTTGTTCATCGGCCTGCAAACGGCATCGCCATCGGCGGCGGCGGTCGTCCTGCAGATTGGCGTGCCGATTACGACTTTGCTATCGATCGCGCTGCTCGGCGAGCGGATCCACTGGCGACGCGCGCTGGGCATTTCGCTGACGCTGGCGGGAGTGCTTCTTGTCGTCTGGCACCCCGACGGCGTCGCGCTGTCGCCGGGGCTGTGGTTCATCGTCGCCTGCGCCGCGAGCGGATCGTTAGGGTCGATCCTGATGAAGCAGATGGCCAATGTCGCGCCGCTGCGGTTTCAGGCGTGGGTCGCGCTCGTGTCGTTCCTGCCGTTGGCGGTCGCGAGCGCGGCGGTCGAGCACGGCCAGATCGCGAGCGCCGTCGCCGCCGGGTGGCCGTTCGTCGCGGTCATCCTGTTTTCGGCGTTCGTCGTCAGCCTGATCGCGCACACGACCTATTACGGCCTGATCGCGCGCTATGAGGCGAACATGATCGCGCCGCTGACCCTGATGACGCCGCTCGCGACCATCGCTTTCGGTGTGGCGTTCACCGGCGACCGGCTCGACGCGCGGATGATCGCGGGTGCAGCGCTGGCGCTGGGCGGTGTTCTGATCGTTGCCCGCCGCCGCGCGTCGACCGCCGCGCTCATTACTCGGCAGGAACGCGCATAAGGTTCCGTCGCTCATCGCTTTAATCGGGCGCCTCGTCGAAGCATTACGAAAGTGTCATTCGACGGTGCGAGGGATGTGCGATGTTGCGACGTAACTGGTGTGTGGCAGCGAAGGTCTAGTGTGTGGTTCACCAGACGATTTTAAGGACCGGCATCGCGGGCACACTTCTGACGCTCGCGGCGTGCAGTGGCGGCGGTGGCGGTTCGACCACGACGCCCACCCCAACGCCGACTCCAACCCCGACGCCGACCCCAACGCCGGTGGTCGTTACCGGTGATGTCATCCGCCTGGCGAAGCAGGCGAGTTTCGGCCCGACGATGACGCTTGCCACGCGTATCGCCACGGTCGGGACGACAGCGTGGATCGACGAGCAGCTCGCAGCGACGGGGAGCAGCTATGCCGATCTCGCCTCGCGGGCGGTGGCGCGCAACTTTTGCACCCTGATGGCGTCGGCAATGCAGGCGGTGTGCAACCGCGATTATATGTCGTCATTCCCGGTCGCTTACGCATTCTACGCCCATGCCGCGACGGGCAACGACCAGCTTCGCCAGCGTGTCGCCTTTGCCCTGTCGCAGATCCTCGTCGCGTCGGATTTCGAGGTCCACTCGACTGCGGGCACCGCAACGCTCAACCAGCTGTTCCTCGATAATGCCTTCGGAAATTATCGGACGCTGCTCCGCGCGGTGACGCTGAACGCGTATATGGGCGCGTATCTCAACCTCGCCGACAGCACGAAATCGGCCCCGAACGAGAATTATGCGCGCGAGCTGATGCAGCTGTTTTCGACCGGGGTCGACGCGCTCAACGCGGATGGCTCGGTCAGGACCGACGCGAGCGGCGCGGCGCTCCCCGTCTTTACGGCTGCCGACGTCCATGACATCGCCCGCGCACTGACCGGCTGGACCTATGCCCGCCTCGCCGGGGCGGCGGCGAACGACGGCAATGCGCTCGATTATTCACAACCGATGGTGACGATCGCGGGTAATTACGACACGGGGGTGAAGACATTCCTCGGCACAACCGTCGCGGCGGGCGCGAGCCAGACCACCAGCCTCGATGCAGTGATCGACGCCGTGTTCAACAACGCCTCGACCGCCCCCTATGTGTCGAAATTCCTGATCCAGCAGCTCGTGCTGTCGAACCCGTCACCCGCCTATGTTGGGCGAGTTTCGGCGGTATTCGCCAACGACGGGGCCGGGGTTCGCGGCAATTTGAGAGCGGTCATCCGCGCCATCCTGATCGACGCCGAAGCGCGCGGCGACGCCAAGGCCGGGGCCAGCGACGGCAAGCTGAAGGAACCTGTCCTGTACATGCTGTCGCTCGCGCGGCTAATGGCGGTCACGACCGACGGCTATGCCTTTGTCACGCGTGATGCGGCAATGCAGCAATCGCCGTTCCGCGCGCCGTCGGTGTTCAACTTCTATCCGCCCGACTATCCGCTCCCGCTCGGCGGCGGCCTGCTCAGCCCGGCGACGAAGTTGATGACGGCGTCGACCATCCTCGCGCGGCACAATTTCGCCTACGACTGGAACTTCACCACGCCGTCCGAATGGGCAGTGCAGGCGTCGATCACCGGCGCGACGGGGACGACGCCGAACTGGACCGAGTGGGAGGCGATCACCGACGCAAACGCGCTGGCCGACCGGATCGACCTGTTGATGCTCAACAGGACGATGACGGCGGCGCAGCGGACCGCGCTGCTTGCCGCGATCAACGCCGTCACCAATGCCGACCCAGCGATGCAGGCGCGAAAACGCGCGCAGACCGCGCTGTATGTCGTCGCCACGGCGCCCTTGTTTCAGGTTGACCGCTGATGCGTACCCCGTCTCGCCGCGATCTCCTTCGTCTCTCGGCGGGCACCGGCGCGGCCGCGCTGTTCGGCCAGCTTGGGCTGATCGATGCCCTCGGTGTCGGCCCGGCGCGCGCCGATGCGTCGAGCTTCCGCGCGATGGTCGGGGTGTTCCTGTTTGGCGGGGCCGACAACTGGAACATGATCGTCCCGACCGATACGCGCTACGCCGCCTATGCGGCAGGGCGCGGCGCGACGCTCGCGCTGCCACAGGCGTCGCTGACGCCGCTGCCGGGAGTGCCGTTTGGCCTCCACCCGAGTTTAGCCCCGTTGACGACGGCGTGGAACGAAGGCGCGCTCGCGCCGGTGTTCAACGTCGGCACCCTGTCGCAACCGCTGACCAAGGCGCAATATCAGGCGTCGTCGGCCAACCGTCCGCTCGCCTTGTTCAGCCACGCCGACCAGCAGAACGAGTGGCAGGGGCTGCGGATGCGCGGGGTCAATCGCGACGGGTTCATGGGGCGGACGAACGACCGCGAGGCGGCGACCACGGTCCCCGACCTGATCTCGCTCGGCGGCAACTCGCTGATCCTGATCGGCGCTCGGTCGTCGCCGCTGATCCTGCCGTCGAACGGCGGCCTGTTGCGCAACGGCTTCAACGCCACCGCGACCGACGCGCCGACGACCACCCGCCAAAGCGCGCTGACGGCGTTTGCCGATGGCGGCACGGCACCGACCGTGACCGGGATCACCGCGACGTCGCTGACCGGCAACTACGGCCTCGCGGTGACGGCGAACGCGGTGCTGACCGGGACGACGTCGATCGTCGACCAGTATTTCAAGAACACGGTCACCGGCGTCGCGCTGACAAGCGACATCTCGAAACAGCTCCTTCGCGTCGCGCGGATGATCGAGGCGCGGTCGACGCTCGGCCATTCGCGGCAGACGTTCTTTGCCAGCCAGGGCGGGTACGATACCCACGCCAACCAGGTCGACGCTGCGTCGACGACGACGGGGACGCAGGCCAATCTGTTCAACGACCTCGCGCAGGCGCTTGCCGCATTTTATGCCGCGATGAAGGCGCTGTCGCTTGGCGACAATGTCACGCTGTTCACCATGTCGGACTTTGGCCGCACCTTCCGCGTCAACGCCAACGCCGGGACCGACCATGCGTGGGGCAATAATCACCTCGTCCTCGGCGGCGCGGTCAAGAACCAGGCGTTGTTCGGCGCCTACCCCGACACGACGCTCGGCGGAGTGCAGGACACCGACACCAACGGGCGGTGGATCCCGACGACGGCGATCGAGGAATATATCGCTCCGATCGCCGCATGGTACGGCGTCGCCGCCGCCGACCTGCCGTATGTCTTCCCCAATTACGCGACGTGGACGACCGCGCCGCGCGGGCTGTTGGGGCTGTTCGGCTAGACCAAGGCGAGCACGACGCAGCCGATGACGACCGCCCATGGCGGGGCCTTGAGCAGCAGCGCGGCGAAGGCGATGGTTGCGATGACGGCATCGGGCGCGCCGTGGATGGCCCCGGTGCCGAGCGGCGACACCAGCGCGGCGGCGAGCACCCCGACGACGGCGGCATTGACCCCGGCCACCGCCGCCCGCGCCGCCGAACGCGCGTGCAGCGTCGACCAGACGGGGACGGCGGCGGCGAGCAACAACATTCCCGGCGCAAAGATCGCGACCAGCGCCACTGCCGCTCCCGCGACGCCGCCGACCAGCCCGCCGAGATAGGCAGCAAAGGTAAACAACGGCCCCGGCATCGCCTGCACCGCGCCGTAGCCCGCCAGAAAAGCATCGGCGTCGACCACGCCCGGAACGAGCGCCGTCTGGAGCAGCGGTAGGACGACGTGGCCGCCACCGAACACCAGCGCCCCGGCGCGAAAACACCCGGCGGCGAGTGCAGCGAGCGGCGACCCCGTCGCAACTAGCGGCAGCCCGGCAAGCAACAGCGCGACGGCGACGACGATTGCAACCGACCCCGCGACCGCACCGCGCGACGGCGGCGCGATCCGTGTCGGATCCATTGGGGCCTCGTGTGGGAAGACGAAACGGCCCGCGACAGCTCCGGCTACAATCGCCAAAATCTGGCCCAGCGGCCCAGCGAATGCCGCGATGACCGCCCCGACCACCGCCACGCCGCGACGCGGCCAGTCGGGCGTCAACGTCCGCGCCATCGCGACCACCGCCTGCGCGACGATCGCCACCGCGGCGAGCTTGAGGCCGTGGACGACAAGCGCCTCCGCCGCGCCGTGCATCATCCCGGCCGTCAGCGCGAGGACCGCCATCAGCACCGCCGAAGGCAAGGTAAAGCCGACCCACGCCGCCACCGCGCCGCGCCAGCCCGCGCGATGCCGCCCGATCAACACCCCCGCCTGGCTCGACGTCGGGCCGGGCAGGAACGAGCACAGGCCAACGATCTCCGCGAACTGGCGCTCGTCGAGCCACCGCCGCCGGACGACGAACGCCGACCGGAAATAACCGAGATGCGCGACCGGCCCACCGAACGACGTCAAACCGAGCCGCAGGAACGCCACGAAGACCTCCGCCGTCCCTCGCCGGTCGGTCACGCCCGCTCGTCCTTTGACGACTCCATGACGATGAACGACGTGATTCGGGCGAGGCCGGGGATGACGCCGAGCACCTCGGTGTGGAAATATTTATACGCGGCCAAGTCGCGCACCTCGACACGGAGGAGATATTCGACGTCGCCGGTGACGTTGTGACACTCGCGCACCTCGCGCGACGAGCTGATCGCCGCCTCGAACGACGCCTGCGCCGCCTTGGTATGCGTCGCCAGCGCGATCGTGACATAAGCGAGAAAACCGCCGCCGGTCGCTTCGGGCGCAATCACCGCGCGATAGCCGCGAATTACGCCGGTCCGCTCGAGGTCCTGCACCCGGCGCAGGCACGCCGACGGCGACAAGCCGACCTTAACGGCAAGATCGATATTGGTCAGCCGCCCGTCGCTCGCGAGCGCCTGCACGATCCTGCGGTTGATGGCATCGAGTTCGATCATATGTTGCACTAATACGGCGATACGGTATGGATTTGCAACCACGCGCCATCGAACACCGCATATCATGCCAATATGACAACGTCGCTGCTTCTTGCCATGATCGCCTTCGCCTTCGTGTCTTCGATCACGCCGGGGCCGAATAATCTGATGCTGATGGCGTCGGGGACGAACTTCGGGTTCCGCCGGACGGTGCCACATATGCTCGGCGTCGCCATCGGCTTTACCGTGATGATGGTCGCTGTCGGCGCGGGCATGGCGACGGTGCTTGCCGCCGCACCGGGACTGCTCGGCGTCATCAAATGGGCGAGCGTCGCCTACTTATCGTATCTTGCGTGGAAGATCGCGACCGCGCCTGCGACGTCGCTCGACGGGCGCAGCGGTGCGCGCCCGATGACCTTTTTACAGGCAGCGGCGTTCCAGTGGATCAATCCGAAGGCGTGGACGATGGCGCTGACGGCCGCCTCGGCATATCTGCCCGCCAACGACCGGATCGCCGGGCTGCTCACGATCGCGTTGGTGTTCGGCTTGATCAACCTGCCGTCGGTCGGGGTCTGGGCGCTGATGGGCG
>JBBRQR010000163.1:0-6470 GCA_038226115.1 Sphingomonadales bacterium
ACGATCGACATCAGTCGGGTGCGAGGGGGTCGCGCGGTCTGGCCGGTGGTGCGCCCGGTCGCAGCGCGGGCGGCGCGCGTGGCGCCACCCTCACCGGAGCCAACGCCGCATCGGCATCGCCGACCCCTTCGGCGCGCGCGAGGTCGGTCGCGGTCGGCGGCGGCGGCACGACGGGATCGCCCGCAATGCGTCGCCGAAGGAGAACGCCGTCGACATCGGGAGCGAGCCGCCATCCCCTGCGACCGAGATCATAAGCGAGGCTTGCGTCACCGTCGCTGTGCCGGATGACGATGTGCGAAACGCCGCCGAGCGCGAGCCGCGAGATTGTCACCCCCGTCACCCCCGGCGTTGCTCGCAGGTCGGCCTCGATCGCTGCCCAGCTTTTGGCATCGGGCGTAACGATACTGACGTCGGTTCCAGCCATGATCGCCCCCATGGCCCCGGCCCCGATCTCCGGGCCGCCGGCGAGGGCTGGCGCCAGTTCGATCGTCAGCCCCTTTTCGATCTTCAACGTGCCGCTGGCGAGGCTGCGAACGTAGATCGCATCGACTGCGCGAACCGCATCGTCGAGCATCGCATCGACGCCGGCGGGCGTGGCCGCGCGCAGCGTTACCCGGCCCAGCTCGATGGCGTCGGGGCCATGGCGGGCAACAGCCGTCGCGCTGACCGGGCCACCGGGCCACGAACGGACTAGCCGGATCTCGGCGACAAGAACGTCGGCGGCGTTGAAGCGGGAAAGGATCGTCCGCCACAGACTGCGGTCGCTGCGCCGCGCCTGAAACGCAGTCAGCACGACATTGTCGCCCGCGCTTGCCGCCGGGATGACATAGTCGACGGCGCTGGCGGCATCGCGAAAGCGCAGCCACGCGGCGCTCCACGGCGTCTTGGACTGATAGACCGTACGCACCCCCGCCCCATCGACGAACATCGGCAGCAGAAGCAGCGGCGGAGCGTCGCCACCCTGCCCGCCAAGAATACCGCTCGTCCGGTCGCGGTCGAACACGATGCTGAGCCGACCAATGTAACGGGTGAGCGAGAATTGTTCGGTCTCGATTTCGACCCCCGCGACCATCGCCTCGATCGCTCCATCGCCGAGGCGCGGGGCGGTGGTTGCGGCCCCGCCGGTGATCCTCGACCATAATTGCGGCCACGCGCGGCGTTCGGCGACCGCATAGGCAGCGGCGCGCGCAGCGGTCGGATTCGCCGCAACGACGTCGACCGCGATGCCCGTGATTTTATACGCTCCAGGGCCGCCGGGTGCAGCGGCGGCAGGCAGCGCGAACGCGACGAACACGGTAACGACGACCGCGCGCAGCCAGAGGGTGAAGCGAACCATCATCAGTGTCTTTGGCCGATGGCGGGGAATAAGAAAAGCTCCGTACGCGTTCCACCCAAGGCGTCGTCACCGGTCGGCGCGATTGCCCTTCCCCAGCCCGCACCGTAAACAGCCGCCATGCCCGAAACTCCCGATACGCCGGACGCCCCGCTCACTTACGCCGACGCCGGCGTGTCGATCGCCGCTGGCAACGCGTTGGTGCGGATGATCGCCCCCCTCGCTCGCGCCACCGCGCGCGCCGGAGCCGATGCCGAACTCGGCGGCTTCGGCGGCTTCTTCGACCTCAAGGCGGCGGGCTATACCGATCCGCTGCTCGTCGCGGCGAACGACGGCGTCGGGACGAAGCTCAAACTTGCGATCCAGACCGGCAAACACGATACCGTCGGCATCGATCTTGTCGCCATGTGCGTCAACGACCTCCTCGTCCAAGGCGCGGAGCCGTTGTTTTTTCTCGATTATTTTGCAAGTGCCAAGCTCGATACCGATGTCGCGCGCACCGTAGTCGCCGGCATCGCCGACGGCTGTCGTCTTGCGGGGTGCGCGTTGATCGGCGGTGAGACTGCCGAGATGCCGGGGATGTACGCGCCGGGCGACTATGACCTCGCCGGGTTCAGCGTCGGCGCGGTCGAGCGCGGGCAGCAACTGACCGGCGACAAGGTCGCGCCCGGCGATGTTTTGCTCGGTCTTGCGTCATCGGGGGCGCATTCGAACGGCTATTCGCTCATTCGTAAACTCGTCGAGCGTAGCGGCGCGCGGCTCGACCGCCCTGCGATGTTCGAAATCGATCGTCTTCTTGGGGATATTTTGCTCGAACCCACAAGGATTTACGTCAAGACGTTGCTACCGCATCTCAAGGCCGGGCGTATCCGCGCGCTCGCTCATATTACCGGCGGTGGGCTGCTGGAGAACGTCCCGCGCATTCTTCCGGTCGGGTGTCACGCGACGATCGACGCCGCTGCTTGGCCGCTGCCGCCGCTCTTCGGTTGGCTTCAGGCGCAGGGACGCATCGAACCCGGCGAGCTGGCGCGGACCTTCAACTGCGGCATCGGCATGGTCCTCGCGGTGGCCGCCCACCAGGTCGATGCGCTAACTTCGGCGTTGAGCGAAAGCGGTGAAACCGTTCATATCATTGGTCGGGTTGACGCCGGTGAACGTGGCTGCACCGTTCACGGCGCCGACGAAGTGTGGAGTGCACGCGGCGCGTGGAAGGCAACGCACCGTGCCTAAGGCGCGGCTGGGGATCCTGATTTCCGGAACCGGCAGCAACATGGCAGCGCTGCTTTATGCGTCGCGGTTGCCCCATGCAGCATTCGAAGTCGTGCTCGTCGCATCGAATAATCCCGCTGCGCCGGGGCTGGCGCTTGCCGCCGCCGAGGGCGTGCCGGTGTTTGCCCGCGACCATCGCGGGCTGGCGCGCGCCGACTTCGACGCGCTGATCGACGCGGAATTGCGCCGCGCCGACGTCACCCACGTTGCGCTCGCCGGTTATATGCGCCTGTTGTCCGACGGTTTCGTCGGCGGTTGGGCGGGGCGGATGGTCAACATTCACCCGTCGCTGCTCCCGGCGCACAAGGGCACGCGCGTCCACGAGGGTGTTTTATCGGCAGGCGACACGGTTACCGGAGCAACGGTCCACCTTGTAACGCCCGATCTCGACGGCGGGCCTATTCTCGGCCAAATTCGCGTCGTCGTTGTGGCGGAGGATACGCCCGCCACCCTCGCCGCGCGCGTCCTCCACGCCGAACATCAGTTGTACCCGAAGGTGGTCACCGACCTCATCACCCGCGACGCGCGGCCCGACACGCTCCTCGACCGCGTCCGCACGCTCGCGCTCGCGCTCCCCGAGGCAGACGAAAAGCTCAGCCATGGCTCGCCCGGTTTCTTCGTCCGTGGCGGCAAGTTCTTCGCCTATTTCAGCGCCAACCACCACGGCGACGGTGTCGTCGCGCTGCTCGTCAAGGCGAGCGGCGTCGAGGAGCAGGCGAGCCTGATCGAGCGCGACCCCGACCGCTATTTTCGCCCGGCGTATTTCGGCGCGGCAGGCTGGATCGGCATCCACCTCGACACCGGCGACGTCGATTGGGGCCACATCGACGACTGGCTGACGCGTAGCTGGCGGGCGAGCGCGCCAAAACGGCTGGGGATGCTACCGTTCTGATCGCGGCGGATCGGCGGCGCGTTCGTTAGCCGACGATCTCGGTCTGGGCGAAGAAATAGGCGATTTCGGTGGCCGCATTTTCGGCGCTGTCGGAGCCGTGGACGCTGTTCGCCTCGATCGATTCGGCGTGAACCTTTCGGATCGTGCCATCGGCGGCGTTCGCCGGGTTGGTCGCGCCCATGATATCGCGGTGCGCCAGAACGGCGTTCTCGCCTTCGAGGACCTGAACAACGACCGGACCCGAAATCATGAACGAAACCAGATCGTTGAAAAACCCGCGCTCGCTGTGGACCGCGTAGAAACCTTCGGCCTGTGCCTTGGTCAGATGGAGGCGCTTTTGCGCGATGATCCGCAGGCCGCTTGCCTCGATCATGGCGTTGATCGCGCCGGTCAGATTACGCCGCGTCGCGTCGGGCTTCAGGATCGAAAAGGTACGTTCGGTGGCCATGGGGTCTCCGGGAGAGCAAACTGGAAGGGGGAAAGCGCCGCCGCTCTATCGACGCGCGCCGCGAAAGGCAAGTTACCCCGCCTTTTCCCACCGCCCGCCATCGCTCTCACGCCAATACACCGGGGTCACGCCGTCGCGGTCCTTGAGCGCCCGCCAGTGCCCCCGCGCCCGGTCGAGCGCCGCGTCATCCGCCCCGTCGAACAAATAAAGCACGCGTTTATAGTCGGTTATCTCACCGGGTAACGCACCGTCGATAACGGCGATGAGATCGGCGGCATTTGCGTCGGTCGGCGCGCTCGTCAACAGGATCTGTTGGGCGGCGGCAGACGGACCGTCGACCGCGTGCGGCAGGAACGACGCCGCGTCATAGGTCCACAACGCCGCGTCGAGGCGGGCAAGCAGACCGGCATCGCTCGACCGGATCACGCACCGGAAGCCGGCGGCAAAAGCCTTGTCGAGCAGACGCGGCAGAACCGCGTCGAGCGGGCGGACGGCAAGCTGATAGAAATTAACGTCGGTCACCGTTCAATGCTCCCCCCCTTTGCCGGGGGAACGATCATGCCTCGAAATTGTCTGCGACGAAGCGTTCGAGCAGGCGCACCCCGTATCCCGTCGCGCCTTTTGCCCATAGCGGCCCGTCCTTCGCCGCCCACACCATCCCGGCGATGTCGAGGTGAGCCCATTTGACCCCCGGCTTGATGAACCGTGCGATGAACTGCGCCGCGGTGATCGACCCACCCTCGCGCGGGCCGACGTTCTTCATGTCGGCAATCGGCGAATCGATCAGCTTGTCATACGCCTCGCCCATCGGCATCCGCCACAATTTGTCGCCGGTCGCTTCGCCAGCGGCACTCAACTGCGCGGCGAGCGCATCGTCGTTGGCGAACAGGCCGCCCGCTTCATGGCCGAGGCTAACGATCATCGCCCCAGTCAGTGTGGCGAGATCGACGATAACCGCCGGCTTGAACGCTTCCTGTGCCCACCACAGGACGTCGCACAGTACCAGCCGACCCTCGGCGTCGGTGTTGATGACCTCGACCGTCTGGCCCGACATCGTTGTGACAACATCGCCGGGGCGCTGCGCCTTGCCGTCGGGCATGTTTTCGACCAGCCCGCAGACGCCGATGACGTTGACCTTGGCCTGCCGCGCGGCAAGCGCGTGGAGCGCACCGGCAACCGCCCCGGCCCCGCCCATGTCCCACTTCATGTCCTCCATCCCCGGCGGCGGCTTGAGCGAGATGCCGCCGGTGTCGAACGTCACGCCCTTGCCGACGAGGACGACCGGAGTCGCGTCGCCGCCGCCGTTCCACCGCATCGTCAGGATCTGCGCCTCGCGGTCCGAGCCTTGGCTGACGCCTAGGAGCGCCCCCATGCCGAGCGCCGCCATTTCCGCCTCGCCCAGCACCTCGATCACCATACCGTCCGGCGCGGCGGCACGAACGCGCGCGACGAAGCTTTCGGGATAGATGATGTTCGCCGGTTCCGAAACGAGATCACGGGTCAGCGCGACGCCCGCCGCAATCGCCGCGAGGCCGGGTTCGGCGGCATCGGCCCCGACGATGGTCAGCGCCGTCAGCGTCGGTTTTTGCGCCG
Organism: Sphingomonadales bacterium; assembly: GCA_038226115.1. GTDB lineage: Bacteria > Pseudomonadota > Alphaproteobacteria > Sphingomonadales > Sphingomonadaceae > Polymorphobacter_B. The sequence continues at coordinate 5,536 of JBBRQR010000163.1, forward strand.
CCTTCATCGTCGTCCGGTATTTGTCGAAGCGATACGCGCGGAGCGTCGCGCCGTGCGCGAGCCGCGCGGCGGCGCTGGCGAGCGGCAGTGCGATGTCGCTCAGCCCGTTCATGTCGACCGTAACGTCGACCGCACCGCTGGTGATCAATTTGGCCGCAATCGCCCCGCCGATCTTTTCGAACACCGCCGCATCGGCCTTGTCAGCGATCCCAACGCCGACAACGAGGATGCGTCCGGCACCACTTCCGACGGGGGCGAGCACCTCGACCACGCTCGCCGCGTCGCCTTCGAAACGCATGGCGGCAATCGCGCGCGTTAGCTGGCCGCCGGTGGCGGTATCGAGTGCCGTCGCCGTGCCGATCAGACCTTCGGTCTTGGCGGCAAAAACGACGAGGGCGCCGGGGGCGTGCGGGACAGTCGCGGCATAGCCGATGTGCATGGGAATTCCTTGAAACGCCCGTTCGGTCTAACGACGTCATCCGGCTCGCGCAAACACGTCCGCCGCCTTGCGACACCGTCACCCCCGCCCTAAAGGTCGGTCGGCGGGGCAAACGGCCCCATTCCTGGCCGAAAGCGACGATTGCCCCTACGATCCGCCTTGCTCGCCGGTCTTGTGCTGCACCTTCCGGCCTATGCTCTGGCACGCTCGGTCCCGCCGCCGCAGCCGCCTACCCCGTCCGCCGTGTCGCCAGATGCTGCGGCGGCGCGCGCCACCAAGGGCGGGTCGTTGCTCGAACCCGGCACCGACGGCGTGATCGTTAAGCCCGGCGATGTCGTCGATTTCGCCGCCGATTCCATGGACTATACCGACGCCGAGCGGATCGTCACCGCGACCGGGCACGTCGCGATCAATCGTGACCGCTATGCGCTGACCGCCGATACCGTCATCTACAACCGGACCAGCGGTCAGGTCGAAGCGCGCGGCAACGTCACAA
>JBBRQR010000164.1:0-6461 GCA_038226115.1 Sphingomonadales bacterium
GCGAAAGCCGAGCGGCCCGGGGAGCGGCGCGCTGGCAAACACCCGCTTCTCATCGAACGTCCCGTAATTCGGCAAGTCATGCTTGCGCGTGATCCCCGCGACCCGCCCGCCGTCGAGCAGTGCCACCGCGTTGTACAGCTTCCCGCCATCGACCCACGGCAACCCGACGAGCAACCCCGGCCCGCCATCACCAGTCGCCGCCGCCAACCGGTCGAGTTCGGCAGCACACGCGGCCACTGCCGCCGGCTTGAGCACAAGGTCCTCGGGCGGATAGCCGATCAGCGACAGTTCCGGAGTAACGACGAGATCGACCGCCCCCGCAGCGGCGCGGGCAGCGAGCATCGCGTCGGCATTGGCACGCAGATCGCCGACGCTGGCGTTCGACTGGTGGAAGGAGATGGTCAGCGCGTCCGTCATCACGACGGTGTAATCGGCGGACGGCGGGCGGGCAACGTCAGTGCGACGTTGCCTTCGCCGCCGTGACCATCGCCCGCACGTCGGTGAGCAAGGCGGGGGCGTCGAAGACTATGCCGTGCTTGATCGTCCAGCGGATGCCGCCGACGCGCTTTTGACGGTTGGTCGTGGGGTCGAGGCGGAGGACGCCAGTGCCGTACAGTGTCTTGAAATTGGCGAGCGGATTTTCCGGTGCGATGACGAGATCGGCGGCCATACCGACGCGGACCAACCCGAAATCGGGATCGACATGCTTGGGGTCCATCAGCGTCCGCGCGCCGTTGATCGTGGCCGAGCGAATGACCTCGAGCGGCGCAAACCCCGCCTCCTGGAGTAGCTCGAACTCCTGAAGATAGCCGAACCCCCAGATTTGATAGATGAAGCCCGAATCGGACCCCGTCGTCACCCGCCCGCCGATGTTCTTGTAATCATTGACCAGCATCATGTAGCGACGAAAGAAATTGCGCCACGTCACCTCGTCGGAGGTCTTCCAGTCGTAAAAATACGACCCGTGATTGTCGCGGTTCGAGCTGAAGTAATTCGTCATCGACGGCAGCGCATAGTCCGCCTGCCAGTCGGCGTTGCGCGCGTGCATCAGGTCGCGCGACGCCGAATAGATCGTGAAGGTCGGGTCGAACGTCACGCCCGTCGCCTTTTGCGTTGCCAGATACTCACGCCACTCGGGGCTGCCGGGCTCGTAGACTTGGTCCCAGATCGTCGCGATCCCGCCGAAGCGGTCGTACTCGTCGTTGTAATTATACGTCGGCGGCGACGCTTGCAGGCGGCGGTCCTTGAGCAGCGCCTCGAAGTGTCCGTAGAAATGCGTGACCGTCCCCAGCCCCGCCGCCGCCGCGTCGCGCGCGTTGAACTCGCCGACATTGGGCTGCGACAGGTGCGCGACAGTGCCGAGGCCGAACTTCTTCGCCTCGTCGATCGCGGCGCGGTCGATCGCCGGGGTTTCATCGCCCTTGTTGAAAAACTTGATGCCGTCGATACCCGCCTTCGCCGCCCAGCGGACCCAAGCGCGTGCCTTGTCGGGGCTGTCGACCTTGCCGCCGCTCCAGCCGCTCGCGAGCGTCTGATAGACGAACAGGGTCGGCGCGACGAGGGTGCCCGCCGCACTGGCGCGCTTGTCGGCGAGCGCGCGGGCGACGTCCTCGCCGTACAGCGGGATCCCGCGCAGCGTCGTCACCCCGCTCGCGAGCCACAATTTGTACGCATACGACGGGTCGGGAGCCTTGTCGGTGTTACCCTGATGACCGTGCATGTCGACGAAGCCGGGCAGGACATACATGCCGGTCGCGTCGATCTCGCGGGTCGCACCGCGCGGGGCGCGGTCGGCCTTCATCGACAGGCCCGGGGTTCCGGCAGAAACGATTTCGGCGATGCGCCCGTCCTTGATGACGATGTCGGCGGGGCCATAAGGCGGCGCGCCGTCGCCAGTGACGATCGTCGCGCCGCGGATGACGAGGAGCGGGTACGGACCGCTCCCGCTTTCCGCCATTACAGGCGCGGCGACGAGAAGGGCGACAGCAGCGAATAATTTGATCATGTCCGCCCCGCTTCGATATTGGCGACACTACACCACACTCGTTGGCCCCGCGAAAGCGCCGACCCACGTCAGACCGTGGGTCGTTGCACGGGGATGACGACGGGGAATTCGCGCGCTACACCCCCGGAATGGCGACCACCCCGATCATCTGCGCGCTGATCGGCTATGTCCTTGGCGCGATTCCGTTCGGGTTGCTGCTGACGCACGCATTCGGCGCGGGCGATCTGCGGAGCATCGGGTCGGGCAATATCGGCGCGACCAACGTGCTGCGGACGGGGCGGAAGGGGTTGGCGGCGGCGACGTTGCTGCTCGACGGTGGCAAGGGCGCAGTCGCGGTGCTGCTCGCGCGGCATTTCACTCATGATGAGCATATCGCCGCGATTGCCGGGTTTGCCGCGTTCGGCGGGCATTTATTTCCTGTGTGGCTCAACTTTCGCGGCGGCAAGGGGGTCGCGACGATGCTCGGCGTGACGCTGGCGGCGTGGTGGCCAGCGGGCATTGCGGCGCTGCTCGTGTGGCTGACGGGCGCGCTGGTCACGCGCTATTCGTCGGTTGGCGGGATGCTGGCGGCGCTGGCGGCACCGGCGATTTTCGCCGTCGGGCTGGCGATGAGCGCGCCGTGGCTGCCGCCGGGCGCGACGCGCTGGCTGGTCGTGTTTGCGGCGATGGCGGCGTTGCTGCTGCTCAAACATAGCGACAATATCCGACGCCTGCGCGCCGGGAACGAAAGCCGGATCGGCGCGAAGTCGGTGGACGGCCCGCCACATGGCCATAACGGCGGACCGCCCCTCGACGACCCCGCTACCCGTTCGTGACCGACGTCGCCCGGCTACGGCTGATCCGCAGCGATAACATCGGCCCGATTACCTACCGCCAGTTGCTGCGCCGCTTCGGCTCGGCGAGTGCGGCGCTCGCGGCATTGCCTGATCTCGTTCGTCGCGGTGGCGGAAGCGCCCGTATCGCATCCGCCGCCGACGCCGAGGCTGAACTTGCCGCCGTTGCTATGTTCGGCGGGCGCTTCGTTTTCATCGACGACGCCGACTATCCGTTCCTCCTCGCCCGCACCGAGTCCGCGCCCCCCGCGCTCGCGGTCAAGGGCGATGTCACGCTGTTCGAGCGGCCTGCCGTGGCGATGGTTGGCGCACGCAATTCGAGTGCGGCGGCGGTGCGCTTCGCCCGCGAACTCGCGACAGAGCTTGCGGCGCAGGAGCTCGTCGTCGTCTCGGGCCTCGCGCGCGGGATCGACGCGGCGGCGCATTGGGGCGCGCTTAGCGGCGGGACGATCGGCGTCGTCGCGGGCGGCCTCGACATCGTCTACCCGCCCGAGAACGCCGAATTGCAGGGCCGCATCGCCGCCGAGGGACTCGTCGTCGCCGAAACCGCATTAGGCACCAGCCCGCAGGCGCGCCACTTCCCCCGCCGCAACCGCATCATCGCGGGCCTGTGCGCGGGCACCATCGTCGTTGAGGGCGCGCTCAAGTCGGGCTCGCTCATCACCGCCCGCATTGCCGCCGAAGCGGGGCGCGAAGTCATGGCGGTCCCCGGCTCGCCGCTCGACCCGCGCACGCAAGGGTGCAACCAGTTGATCCGCGAGGGTGCCACGCTGATCCAGTCGGCCGCCGACGTGATCGAGGCGCTCGGTACGCTGTCGGGCGAAGTCGGCGGCCGGCTGCTTTCACCCGGCATCGAGTGGGAAGCCGCCGCGGTCGAAGCCGACGACGCGACGCGCGCCGAAATAAAACGCCTGTTGTCGCCGGTCCCAGTCGCGATCGACGAGTTGGTCAGGCAATCGGGGTGCGCGAGTGCGACTGTCGCCGGAGCCCTGCTCGACCTCGAACTTGCTGGGCGAATCGTGCGCCACGCTGGGGGCCGGGTGGCGCTAGCCTGACCGCCTGTCGCCGGTTGCGGCTGTGCTTCTTCGACCCCACCCCTTGCCACCCGCCCTATATAGCGCGTAGGGGCCGCCGCGCTTGGCCCAGCGGAGACGTGCATGGAACTTGTCATCGTCGAATCGCCTGCGAAGGCCAAGACGATCAACAAATACCTCGGCGACAAATACGTCGTGCTGGCGAGCTATGGCCATGTCCGCGACCTGCCGCCGCGCGATGGCTCGGTCGAAACCGACAACGGCTTTGCCATGCACTGGGAGCTGTACGCCGACAAGGCGCGCCAGCTTAAGGCGATTTCCGACGAGGTGAAAAAGTCCGACCGCGTCATCCTCGCCACCGACCCCGACCGCGAGGGCGAAGCGATCGCATGGCACCTGCTCGAGTGGATGACGGCGAAAAAGGGCCTCCTGCCCAAGGGCGGCGCGACCCGCGTCACCTTCAACGAGATCACCAAACCCGCGATCCTTGCGGCGATGGCCAAGCCCCGCGACGTCGACGGCGATTTGGTCGACGCGTACCGGGCGCGCCGCGCGCTTGACTATCTGGTCGGCTTCAACCTGTCGCCGGTCCTGTGGCGCAAACTGCCGGGTGCGAAGTCGGCGGGCCGCGTTCAGTCGGTGGCACTACGGATTGTCGTCGATCGCGAGCGCGAGATCGAGACCTTCGTCAACCGCGAATATTGGACAGTCGAGGCGACGCTCGCCACCGTCGCCGGGGCGTCGTTCGTCGCGCGGCTGACGCACTGGAACGGCAAGAAACTCAATCGCTTCGATCTGAACGAAGTCGTCGCCGCGCAACAGGCGCGCGCCGATGTCGAGGCGGGTAAATTCACTGTCAGCGCGGTCGAGACGAAGCCCGTTACGCGCAACCCGTACCCGCCGTTCACCACCTCGACGCTACAGCAGGAGGCGGCGCGCAAGCTCGGCTTCACCGCGAGCCACACGATGCGCGTGGCGCAGGGCCTCTACGAAGACGGCCACATCACCTACATGCGGACCGACGGCGTCCAAGTCGCGGGCGAAGCCATCGCAGCCGCCCGCGCCGTCATCGCCGAAGACTTCGGCGGCAGCGAGCACGTCCTCCCAAAAACCCCACGTCATTACGCGACCAAGGCGAAGAACGCGCAGGAAGCGCACGAGGCGATCCGCCCGACCGACCTCGCCCGCCGCCCCGGCAACGGTATTTCCGGCGACAACGGTCGCCTGTATGCGCTGATCTGGAAGCGGACGATTGCATCGCAGATGGCGTCGGCCAAGATGGAGCGGACGGCGATCGACCTGACCGACGCCGCCGGCAAGGCGACGCTCCGCGCGACGGGACAGGTCGTGCTCCACCCCGGCTTCCTCGCCGTCTACACTGAGGACCGCGACGATGTGGTGGAGGGCGAAGACCCCGACGACACCCGCCGCCTGCCCAAGCTGACGCAAGGCGAGAAGCCCCAAGTCACCGCCGCCCGCGCCGACCAGCATTTCACCGAGCCGCCGCCGCGCTATTCCGAAGCGTCGCTCGTCAAGCGCCTCGAGGAACTCGGCATCGGGCGTCCGTCGACCTATGCCTCGATCCTCCAGACGCTGCGTGATCGCAGCTACGTCCGGATGGAGAAGAACCGCTTCTTCGCCGAAGAAAAGGGGCGGCTCGTGACCGCCTTCCTCGAACGCTATTTCGAGAAATACGTCAGCTACGACTTCACCGCCGACCTCGAAACACGCCTCGACGAAGTGTCGGCGGGCAATCTTGATTACCTGACCGTCCTCGGCGATTTCTGGCAGGATTTCGCGCCGAAGACGAAGGAAGTCCTCGAAATCCGCCCGTCCGACGTCACCCTTGCGCTCGACGATTACCTCTCGCCGTTCCTGTTCCCGGCGAAGGCCGACGGCAGCGATCCGCGCCTGTGCCCGACGTGCGGCAACGGGCGACTGGGGTTGAAAACCGGCAAGTTCGGCGCGTTCGTGTCGTGTTCGAACTACCCCGACTGCCGCTACACTCGCCAATTCGGCGAGGGTGGTGAGCTCAAGGAATCGACCGGACCCGTCGTGCTGGGCGACGACCCCGCGACGGGCGAACCCGTGTCGCTGCGCTCGGGCCGCTTCGGCGCGTACGTCCAGCGCGGCGAGGACGGGGCGAAGGGTGACGCCAAGCCCCCGCGCGCGTCGATCCCCAAGGACATGCCCGTCACCGGCCCCGAACATCTCGATGTCGCGCTGAAACTCCTCAGCCTGCCGCGAACCGTCGGCGACCATCCCGAAACCGGCAGCGCGATCACCGCGAGCATCGGGCGTTACGGCCCCTACCTCGCCCACGCCGGGAAATACGCGCGGCTGTCGACGAGCGCCGACGTGTTCGACACCGGCATGAACTCGGCGGTCGCCAAGCTCGCCGACGCCGCCGCCAACCCGGGGCGCGCGCGCAACGCCCCGCAGGCGCTACGCGAAGTCGGCGCACACCCGGTCAGCGGTGCGGCGATCAAGCTGATGGAAGGCCGCTTCGGCCCATACCTGACCGACGGCGCGACCAACGCCAACGTGCCGAAGGGCGAAGACGGCATGGCGCTGACCCTCGACGCCGCC
>JBBRQR010000165.1:0-6459 GCA_038226115.1 Sphingomonadales bacterium
GACGTGCCGAGCCGCTGGCTCGCCTGCACCATCGCGTCATCAACCGAATTAACCTGAGACTTCAACGACTCGACCGCCGGAGACGGGCCGATGATGCTGCGTGACATGCCCATCGAGCTTCGCGCTGTCAGCAAGGCGCTCTGCATCTGCTCGAGCTTCATGGTTTCAGAATCGGCACCGCCCGGCGCCATGACAATCCCATTGGTGCGTTCGAATTCGGATTTCCGGCTCTCCGCCGTTGCCAGCGCCGCCTGCGCTTTGCCCGCCTGATCGACATACCAATCGGCCGAGCGCCCGGCGGCATCGGTTCGCAGCCGCAGGCTGGCGTCGATGAAGGCTGCACGAAGCGCGGTCACGACATTGCGGGCGATGATCGGGTTACCGCCCTTGAACGTGATTTCGAGGATGTTGCTGCCTTCGACCAGCTTGGCATCGGTGGCATCAATGATGTGCTGCGCCTCGAACCGGCGGAAGTCCGACGTGCCATCGCTATTCTTGTTGTACTCAGCGACGATCGCCGGATCTTTCTGCCATTCGAGGCGGTCGACGACATCGCCGGCGACGCGGTAGTCGGTGATCAGTTCTTGCTGCGTCTGCGTGTAACCGCGAACGAAATTCGACGCGATGACCTGACCCGAGACGGGATCAGGCTTGATGACGTCCATCAAAACGCGCGCTGTCGCCGGAAAGCGTGCGGGCAACAACTGACACAACGCCACGGCCACGACCATCGCCGCGATCAGTGTGGCCAGAATGATGAGGCGACGCGCAAACAATATGCGGAAGAACTGGGCTAAACTCATAAATCAAACACTCCCGCGGCGGCCAGCCCGTGTCGCCCTAGAACAACCGCTCCTTGACGATGTAGACATCGCCCTTTTGGACCGGCGCGTCGATCTTTGCCCTTACTTCCTTACCACCGGCACGGATCAATGCAACTTTACGCTCCGACCCGGCCGCCGTTACGCCGCCCGCGATCGCGAGTGCCTGGCGCAACGTCATGTCTTTCAAAATCGGGAATGCGCCGGGGTGACCGATCTGACCGTAGACGAAGAATGTCTCGGCATCGGGCACGAACAACGTATCGCCGGGGGCAAGCTTGAGATTCTTGTCAGGGGCGCCGCGAACGAGGGATTCGTTGTCGAGCTTGATCTCGTCGCCGCCCTTGGCGCGGCGAAGATAGACGTACCCTGCCCCCTGTTCGCGGATCCACCCCGATTTCAACAGGATTTCGAGGACGGTATAATCTTTGTCGAGCGCGAACACGCCGGGTGTCGTCACCTTACCGGCGACGTTGACGGTCTTGCTGACGTAGGCGGTGATCTCGACGTTGACGAGCGGGTCCTTAAAATAGCCGCCCTTGACCAGCTTGCCTTTGACCGTTTCGGCGAGTTCGAGCTGCGTCTGCCCCTCCGCCTTTACCGTCCCGATCAACGGCATGACGATCGTGCCGTCGGCCTTGATCCGTGTCGTTACGCCGGAATCGGGCTGGCCGTAGACCACTACCGAAATCGTGTCGTTCGCCCCCAGAACATAGCCACTGTCGGCAAACGCCGGAGCTGCGCCGACCAACGCCGCAACGGCAGCGAGTGCCGCAACGCGAAACAGCGACAGGGAACGACGCATGGGCGAACTCCTTCCAGCGTTAAATATGAACCGCGACGGTCAAACCGACGCGGGTGCTGCGATAATCGAATATAGTGGGAGTCGAGCGCCGAATCGACTGGCTGACGTTTAAATTCACATTGAACAGCGAGCGGGGGTGAAACGAGATGCCAGCGCCGTAGGTCGTCGTCGAATCGGCGCCCCGCGCTGGCTCGCCCGGAATCGCGAACCCCTGCTTGTAATTTTCTTTGACCAGCCCGGCATTGGCGTTGAACGTGATCGAGCGTCCGAGCGTGTAGCGAACGTCTGCCAGTAGTTGGTCGGTCACGCTGTACAGCGCGCCGACGTTGGCGCTTGGGCTGATATCGCGTGATCCGCTCAGCGTGGCGCTCAGGCGTGCAGTAGGCGTGTAGGTCAATCCCAAAGTGTAGGCCGGCGAGCTATAGGCCGCCTGCCCGCCGCTGGGGTCGGCATGAAGGAAGGATGCGCCGATGCGACCGCTCAGCCGGTTACCGATGGGGCGCGAGACGGCGATGCCGATGCGGTAAGTTCTAACACCTGAATTGACCAGCCGAGGTGGAATGCCGTTGATCAGCGAGCCGGTCGCGCGGTTCGGATAGGCGATCGTCGAATAGCTGCCGTTGAGCGAGACCTGTCCGGGCTTCAGGATACCGACGCCGATATTGCCGGTGTAAGTGTCATTTTCGCTATCGCCGAATTTGCGTAGGACCGAGGCGTTGCTCACCGAGCTGTGCGTATAGCCGCCACCGAACGTCAACCGCCCGGTCGGGGTGCCACAGCCGAAGTTGGAGCCATAGCTCGACGCCATCTCGACATTGTCGATTATCGTCCCGGCCGTATCGGTCCGCGTCCCCGAAGGATCGATGACCGGCGTCCCGAAATCGCGGATACCGTCTTGGCGACTGCTGACGTTGCCGGTGACGGCGATCTGGCACCGCGATCCACTATGATACGTCAGCGAACCACCGCCCGAATAGCGGCTGCTGTTGAGGTACTTGTTGTAGCGGAAAAAGTCGTACCCAACGAGACCGTTCGCGGTTAACGCGATTCGACCCGTGCCCCTATTGTAGGTCGCGAACAAACTCGGCGAAACGCGGAAGTCGTCGGTGTGGGCTTGGCGGTTCAACGGATTTAACGGTGTCCCGCGCACGACATTACTATCGTACAAGGTGTCGACCGTCGCGGTGATGGCAAAGCTACGCGCGCCAGTCGACGAAGGAAGTTGCTGACCCGCCGCGCGCGTCGCGCCGCCAAAGACCGTCACGACGAGGAGGGGGGCGATTGCTCGCCGCCGCCACCGAGCACCCCTGCTGACATCAAATCGAACCATCGGTACGCGCTAGCAGGCGCTCCGGGCCACGGCAACCGCTCGCGTGGCTCCTGCCGACAGCCTTGCGAAATCACCGGGATCAGGGGAAAGGGGGGCTGCGGGCCCCGGAGACAAAAATGGCATCCATATTCAAACGCTGGGCACGCCCCACCGAAGTTGCCGCTGCGGCACCACCGGCCACGACGGCGAGCCGGGACCAGCGCCCGATGTTCCTCGATACGCTGTGGCTCGACGATGACAGTGCGGTGCGGGGAGCAGAACTGCCGCGCTTTTCGGCGATGGCGTCAGACGATATCAACGGCGCCGAGAGCGAACCGGGAATTGCGCTGGCACGTGTGGCGCTGCGCGATGCCTTGGGCGCGTCGCAACCGGTAATCACTCGCGATCGCTTCGCCGGGCGGCATGACGCGCTGGCGCAATTGATCGCCGCCATCGAGCAGCAGCGTCTGCACGTCGTCATTTACGGCGAGCGCGGCATCGGCAAGACCAGCCTCGTTCATGTTTTTGCCGATACCGCACGAGAGGCGCGCTACCTCGTGCTGTACGGCAGTTGCGGAACCGACGGGCGCTTCGACGAAATCTTTCGAGCGTTCGCGAGCAAGATCCCGATGCTGTTCCACCGCAGCATCCTGCCGACGACGGCGGCAGTCGAGCAGGCGCTCAACTTCGACAGCATGCTGCCTCCCGGCGAATTCGGACCGCGCGAGGTCAGCGACCTGCTCGCCGATGTCGTCGGTACCCGCGTAATCCTGATCCTCGACGAATATGATCGTATCGCCGACGTCAATTTTCGCCGCGATGTCGCCGAACTCATCAAGAACCTGTCCGACCGCGCGGCCCGGGTCCAGTTGATCGTTACCGGCGTCGCGTCAAACCTCGACGAATTGATCGGCTTTGCACCGTCGATTCGCCGCAACATCATCGGCCTGCCGATGCGCCCGTTGAAAGTCGAGGAAGTCGGCCAGATTCTGCGGCTCGGGGAAACGGCGGCGGGGATGGTATTCACGGATCCGGCGGTGGCAATGATCGCGACCATCGCTGGTGGATCGCCGTATCTCGTTCGCCTGCTCGGTCACCGCGCCGCGCTCGCCGCGCTCGACGTGCGACTGACCAAGATCGACGTCGATCATGTTCGGACAGCTGTCGAGCGAACCCTGACCGAATGGAACGGAACACTGCCTCGCCGGGTCCAGGCGTTGCTTGCTGGTGACGACGCCAAAGCGCGGTGGCCACTGCTCGTTGCCGCCGCGGAAGCCGGGACGTACAGTGATGGCTGGTTTGTCGCCGCCGACGTCGCGGCCCAGCTCCCCGCAGGAACGGCGGCGGCTGGCATCGAGTCCGATCTGCGAAATCTTGCCGGCCCGTACAACCTGATCGAAGCCGACGAACGCCCCGGTGAACCGCGCTTCCGTTACCGCTATCCGGGTGTGGCAGCATTGCTGTTGATGTCGGCGTCGCTCGCCCGCCTGGATCGCTAACCCTTGCCGTGATGCCGCCCGCCGCCTAAGTGGCGGCGCGGGCGCTGACCCGGCGTGCCCCCTCGGCCAGCCCATGATCAGGTGACATTGATTTTGATTCTATCGCACGACATTGCGGCTCGGCTCCTCCGCGTTGAGCAATATTCGAGCCAAAGGAACGGTCGATGACGCCTGTTCGTCGGCTAGGTGTCGTCCTCGTCAACTTCCGCCGCGCTAGTGACACGCTCGAATGTCTTGAATCGCTGCTTCGCTCCGATACGCCGATCCGTGTCGTTGTCGTCGACAACGGCTCCGATGACGGATCGATCGATCTGATGACCCGCTGGGCGACCGGCGCGGAGTTGCCTGGTGTGGTGTCGCCTGCGATGGCGCACTTGTCGACGCCACCGCTCGCCAAGCCGCTGACGATGCGCCGCCTGTCACTCGCTGAGGCAGCTACGGCGGTGCCCGACGGTGCCGCTGTCACCGTCATCGACGCCGGTGACAATGTCGGGTTTGCCGCCGGCAACAATCTCGGCATCAACTTTCTGCTGCGCGCCCGCGACATCGAGTATCTCTGGCTGCTCAACAACGACACGGTCGTTCAGCCGGACGCGGCGCAGGCGCTGATCGCGCGGATGGACGCGACGCATAACATCGGCATGTGCGGCACCGTCGTCCGCTATTATCACCGCCCCGATATGGTACAAGCGCTTAACGGTCACCGCTTTAGCCTGATGACCGGGGCATCGCGCGGTATTAATTCCGGCAAATCGATCCGTGTCCCATTCGATCCCGCCCGCGTCGCGCGCGAAACCGACTTCGTGCTCGGCGCGTCACTGGCGGTCTCGCGGCGCTTCGTCGAGACGATCGGACCGATGCACGAATCGTATTTCCTCTATTTCGAGGAAGTTGACTGGGCGTACCGCAATGCTGGTCGCTTCGCGATCGCCTTCGCGCATGGCGCGATTGTTTTCCATAAGGAAGGCGGAACGATCGGGTCGAGCTCGACCAAGGGGCTACGGAGCGAGCTTTCCGATTACTATCTGACCCGGTCGCGTCTTGCTTTCATCCGGCGGCGGGCGCCGCTGTTACTGCCGTGGCATTGGTTGTTGACGCTGGTATTGATCGGGCGTCGGCTCTTGCGGTTGCAGCCGAAAAAGGCATTGGTGTTGGCACGGGCGCTGCTAGGGCTGCGCTACAGTTCAGGTTCGAAGGAATGAAGATGACGATTAATCGGACGGCATTGATCGCCGGGCTGTTGGCAGCGTCGGTCCTTGGCGGTTGCGATCGCGGCGGCGGAGTTCCCAAGGGGCAGGTTGTCGCCACGGTAAACGGCGAGGACATCACCACGCACGAGTTGAATTCGGAACTTGCGCTTGCCCGCCCGCCCGCCGACGTTCCGCGCAAGACTGTCGAGCAGGTCGTTCTCGCCCGCGTCATCGAGCGCAAGATTCTCGCTGACGTCGCGCGTGACCGTAAGCTCGACAAGAACCCCGACTTCATCCTCGCCGAACGGCGTGGTGACGAGGGATTGCTGGTGCAATCGCTGCAGGCCGATATCGTCCGCAAGGTCCTGCCCGCGACGCGTGAAGCAGCCGAAAAATATATCGAAGCACACCCCGACCAATTCACTCAGCGCAAGATCTTCATGATCGACCAGATCCAGTTCCTTCGTCCCGCCAACATCGCGACGCTCGGACTGCAGAAGGCGACGACGATGAGCGACGTCGCCCAGGTTTTGTCGACGAACAAGATCGAGTTCCGCCGCGCCCCGACGCAGTTTGACGCCCTCACTGCGCCGCAGGGCCTGATCGCCGAAATCGGCAAGTTGCTCGCCCGCAACCCGCGTGAGGTCTTCATGTTCGCCGACCAGCCACAGGGCGCTCCGGCCCCGGTGATGTATGTCAATGCCGTCACCGAAACCAAGATCGTGCCGTACACCGGTGAGCCTGCGATCACCCTCGCGCAGCAGATCATGAAGCGGGACGCAACGCAGCAGGCGCTCACGGCCGGTCTCAAGGAGTTCCGCGCGGCCGCCAAGGA